>JAFOED010000085.1 GCA_017380355.1 Ruminococcus sp.
AGCGTGAGGGTGACTTAACTGTTGTCGCTCTGCTTACAGACACAGGCGAGAGGTATCTCTCAAGCGGTGTGTTTGACTAAATGCGTAAAAAATAGTATAATATAATTCTGTAAAATTTTATTGTAACGGAGGGTACGCATGGCGCACCGTAAAGAAGATGAAAGAATAAAGGCTTTAGCTCAGGTTTGTGAGGCTAACGGCTCTATTGATAAAGATTTATATACTAAATTTGACGTAAAACGCGGTCTGCGTGACCTAAACGGCGCAGGTGTACTGACAGGTCTTACTGACATTTCAGAAATCCGTCAGAACAAAATTGTCGACGGCAAGGTTGTTCCGACAGACGGTAAGCTGTTTTACCGCGGAATTAACGTTGAGGATATTATTAAAGGTTGTAACGCTGACGGCCGATTCGGATTTGAAGAAACAGTTTATCTGCTTTTATTCTCTAAGCTCCCTAACGAGCAGGAGTATAACGATTTTGTAAAGCTTTTATCCGATTGCCGAGAGCTTCCTAAGCACTTCGTGCGTGACGTTGTAATGAAAGCTTCTAGCAAAGATATGATGAACTCACTCGCTCGTTCTGTGCTTACTTTAGCGTCATACGACCCAAATGCCAACGATACTTCTATCGAGAACGTACTGCGTCAGTGCTTACAGATTATCTCTGTATTCCCTTTGCTTTCTGTGTACAGCTACCACGCGTACAATCACTATAACAAGGGTGCGAGTATGTACATCCACCACCCTGACAAGAATATCTCTACAGCTGAGCTTCTTCTTAAGACTCTTCGTCCTGATCAGCAGTACACCGAGCTTGAGGCTAAAGTTTTAGATATGTCGCTTATACTCCACGCTGAACACGGCGGTGGTAACAACTCGACTTTCACAACTTGTGTTGTAACAAGCTCAGGTACCGATACATACTCAGCTATTGCGGCTGCTCTGTGCTCTTTAAAAGGACCTAAGCACGGCGGTGCGAACAAGAAAGTTATGGGTATGATGGCTGACATCAAGAAGAACGTAAAAGACTGGAAAGATGACGACGAAATCAGAGAATATCTGACAAAAATCGTCGACAAAGAAGCTTACGATAAAGCTGGTCTTATCTACGGTATCGGTCACGCTGTTTACTCGATTTCTGACCCACGTGCTCGTGTGTTCAAGGGCTTCGTTGAACAGCTCGCTAAAGAAAAAGGCAAGATGAAGGAGTACAATCTCTACTCCAGAATTGAGGAGCTTGCTCCTGAAGTTATCGCACAGAAGCGTAAGATGTACAAAGGCGTTTCTGCAAACGTTGACTTCTACTCAGGCTTTGTGTACAAGATTTTAGGTTTACCGCCTGAGCTTTATACTCCGATTTTCGCCGTTGCGAGAATCGCTGGTTGGAGTGCTCATAGAATCGAAGAGCTGATGAACGTCAACAAAATCATCCGTCCTGCTTATATGAGTATTTCTGAAGAAAAACCATACACAGATATGAACGAAAGATAAAAAAGAAGCCACAGTATAAACGCTGTGGCTTTTTGAAAAGGTATTATGAAGAAGATTTTTTCTAACAAGATTATATGTCCGCTTACAGCTATTGTGTGCACGCTTTTGTGGGGCACAGCGTACCCGCTTATTAAACTTGCGTATGCGGATATGAATATCGCAACCGTGCCTGATAAACTGCTTTTTGCGGGTTTACGATTTTTCATCGCCGGCATTATGGTGCTTATCGTATGCCCCTTTATGAAGAAAAACCCGTTTCAGATTGAAAAGTCGCGAGTGCCGAAGATTCTTATTTACTCGCTGCTTCTGACAGTTTTTCACTACACACTTAACTACATCGGAGTAGCGAATGCGTCGGCGACAAAAACCTCTGTGCTGTCCTCTTTTTCGGCATTTTTAGGTGTATTGCTTGCGCCTGTATTCTTTAAAAGCGAAAAGCTCACGTTTAAGAAAATCGCAGGCTGTGTAGTTGGTGCTCTCGGTGTTGTAATAGTTAATCTCTCGTTTTTGTCGGGGTCGTTCACGTTTCTGGGCGAGGGTTTTGTGCTACTTGCAACCATTTGTAGTGCGGCAGGCTCTCTCTACGGAAAAGTCGCAGCAAAAGGTAAGATTTTCGAAGTTACCGCATGGCAGCTTTTTGTCGGCGGTCTGATTATGAGCGTTGTAGCTCTTATGTTTTCTGCGTCAATAGGCTTTACGCTTAAGGGCATTTTCGAGCTTTTATTCTTAGCTTTTGTTTCGGCGGCATCTTTCTCGCTGTGGACAACCTTACTCGTCTACAACGACGCAGGAAAGATTATGATATATAACCTCCTTATCCCTGTTTTCGGCTCGATGTGGTCGTTCATCATATTAGGAGAAAAGGATATTTTAAGCCCACTTTACATCATCAGTTTAGCGCTTATCACCTTGGGTATAGTGCTTGTTAATATGAAAGAAAAGAAAGTAGCCAAAAATTAATCGGCTACTTTTTTGTTTTTGCAAAAAAATTCATTTACAAATCGCTATAATATGTTAAAATTACTATGTAAAGATTTTTGTGGAAAGCTATACTGGGGTGATAGTATGAGAATGACTAAAATTGTCTGTACGATGGGTCCTGCGTGTGACGATAAAAAGATACTCAAAAAGATGATTGATGCGGGTATGAACGTTGCTCGTTTCAATATGTCACACGGCACTCACGAAGAACAGCAGGTCCGCTTTGACAGACTCAAAGAAGCAATTAAAGAAAGCAAAAAGAACGTCTCCATTCTTTTAGATACAAAAGGTCCGGAAATCCGTATCGGTATGTTTCCGGATAAGTCAGTAGAAGTAGCAGAAGGTCAGGAGTTCAGACTTTATAGTAAGCCTGACATCGGCGACGAAAACGGTGTTTCAATTTCATACCCTAAGCTTATATCTATCTTTAAGAAAGACAAGAGCGCTGTTGGCAGACAGATTCTTTTTGACGACGGAAAGATTGTCGCAGAAGTTGTGGCTACAGAAACAGACGCTATCGTGTGCAAGATTTTAAACGGCGGTAAGCTTTCTAACCGCAAGAGCATAAACATCCCTGGCTACGTAATCAATATGCCGTACATCAGCTCTGCTGACAGAGCAGACATCGAGTTCGGTCTTAAACAGGGCGTGACTGTTGTTGCGGCTTCGTTCGTGCGCTCTGCTGACGACGTGCTGAAAATGCGTGACTTTATCGACAGCTGTGGCTACGAGGACGTTGAAATTGTCGCTAAAATCGAGAATCAGAGTGGTGTGGATGATATTGACAGAATCATCGCTGTTGCTGATGGTATTATGATTGCTCGTGGCGATATGGGCGTTGAGATTCCGTTTATCAAGCTTCCACAGATTCAGAAAATGATTATCCGTAAGTGTGTACTCGCTGGCAAATACGTTATCACAGCAACACAGATGCTCGAGAGTATGACTACTAACATCCGTCCTACTCGTGCGGAGATCAGCGACGTCGCAAACGCTGTTTACGACGGCACAAGTGCTGTTATGCTTTCAGGCGAGTCTGCAGCAGGTGACTACCCTGTTGAGTCTGTTAAAGCGCTTGCTGACATCTGCGCCGAGGCTGAAACAAACCACGATTTAATGGATCTCAAAAACGTGGTAGGTAAAATCGAGGTTGGCGACACATTCAGAGATAACATCTGTTATAACGCTAAGCACACAGCAGAGCATATTAAAGCTAAGGCTATCATAGCAGAAAGCCAGACAGGCGCTGTGGCTCGTGCTATGGCACACTTTAGACCTGAATGTCCGATTATCGCTGTTGTAACAAGCGAAGAAGTTTGTAAAAAGCTGTGTCTTAACTGGGGTATTACCGCGGTGCTCGGTGAAGAGCTTCAGGACGCCGACGCTATCAATACTCAGGCTATCGAAAAAGCGTTAGAGACAGGCTTTGTCAAAAAAGGTGACACAGTTATCGTAATAAGCTCCAACAAGGTCGTTCCGACAGGCGGTACAGATACGTTAAACATCAGAATTGTATAAAGCAAAGGCCCGAAGTTTTTTCGGGCTTTTTTACTATAAACATAAAAAGGAAGGTGTTTTTATGATAAAAAGAGTTTTATCAGTACTCCTTATTTGCGCTGTGCTTTTTTCATCGCTCGTTTTTACTGCGAGTGCAAAAGAAACAGGCGATAAGTTGAATTTAAGCGATATCGGAGTCAGCAGTTTAACTGTAAAGGCAGAAAACTATCAGCCTGTATACTACGATGAAGATGGCAACAAAGTTGATTCGAATCAGTTTAAGCCTGATTTTTCATTGTATTCGGTCGATTTTCCTGAGACTTACGACCTGCGTGACTATGACATTGTTACTCCTGTAAAAGATCAGGGAAGCTTAGGATTGTGCTGGGATTTCGGCGCTACTGCGTCTTTTGAGTCCAGTATTTTATCAAATGACGAGCTTCGTGCTAAGCTTCCACAAAACGCTCACGAAGTCTTAGACCTCAGCGAAGCAGGTAACAGCTATTACATACACACAAATCTTAAGGACGAAAATCACCCGCTTTATAACAGCTTTGTAGACGATTACAATAAAGGCACAGACGGCGGTTATCCGGCTTTCGTAGCTATGGGCCTGTCGAGCGGTTACGGCGCTTATCCTGAACAGCTTATTCCATATGAGGATTGGAGCAACGGTTATGCAGAGGGATTCAGATTCTACAGCGATTATAGTCTGAAAGACTTCTCAGCGTGGGGATATGATGTAGATACGTTAAAGATGTGTCTGATGGAAAGAGGAGCTATGACTATTCAGTACATCAGCTTCGATTCGTGTTATAACCACGTTGACGGACTGGAAACTTACTATTCTAACGGCTCACCGATTTATTCCGAGCCTGACGCTATGGGTCATATCGTAACCGTAGTCGGATGGGACGATAACTTCAGCAAAGAGTATTTCAACGAAGAAATGCGTCCTGAAAACGATGGCGCATGGCTTGTAAAAAACAGCTGGAATGAAAATTGGGGCTGTGAAAACGAAGGCGACGGCGGTTACTTCTGGATGTCGTACGAGTCTGAGTTCGGTGAGATTACTAATTTTCAGGCACAGAGCGTAGATGTTTACGATAATATCTACCAGCACCAGGCAGAGGTTTACGACTACTTCTACGAGGGTGTAACATCAGGTGCTAATATTTTCACTGCAGAAAAAGACGAAGTCCTCACACAGATTGGATTTTCAAATTTCGGCTACACAGAATTTACTGCGTCTGTGTACAAGCTAAAAGATAACTACACATCACCTACAGACGGTGAGTGTGTGCTGACTTTCGATGATGTTGCTATTACTGATGGTACACATATCTACGACTGTGAAAAAGAAGTAGAGCTTAAAAAAGGCGACGTTTTCTCAGTAGTTTTAGAGTGTGCTGACGGTATGTACTTAGGTCACGACGACGCATCTGAGAACACTACCTCAGGTAAGAGCTTCTTCACAAACGTTTCGGGAATATGGTACGATGTGTACGATATTTATGGTACAGGCTACCTCGCAATTAAAGCTTACACAAAAAATAAAGATAACGCAGTTTACAAAGACGAGCTAAAAAATGCGATAGATAATGCTGAGAATACAAGTTTTTCTGAGAGTATTCCGTCTGACTTTGTGGACAAAATTGCTTTGGTTATTGATGATGCAAAAGCCGTATTTGCGTCAGACTCAGCCTCACAGAATGACGTCGACAACGCACTTTGCGTTTTAAACGGCTATATGGAAAAAGCAGGAAGCGTGGTCTTTGATATTAACAGCTACGAAGACTTCGTTGAGCTTTACGAGAATATCACATACCATAACGGCAATATTCCGCAGATTATCGAGCTCAACTGCGACCTCGATTTATCTGATTTTGAATATTTCACTCCGCTGTTTTATGATTCATACTTTAACGGTACCTTTGATGGTAACAACCACACAATCAGCAATCTCAGTATCAGCACAGACGAAAGCGCAGGCTTTTTCGCAGACCTTGTCGGCGCAACCGTAAAAGATGTTACTTTCTCTTATTTCGACGTAGAGGGTAAATGGATGACAGGTGCTGTGTCGAGTAACGCTGAGAGCTGTGTTATTTCAAACGTTGACGTAAAAAACAGCGTTATCACCAGCAACAGTGATATCGCAGGCGGTTTGTTCGGAAACTCTTACGATACATATATCAGCGACTGTGATGTAGTTAACACAACAGTTATAGGCAAAAACATCGCAGGTGTGTTTATGCCGTTTGAAGAAGAAACGGATAACTGCACCGCAAGTGACGTTACGCTCAAGTCGTTGAGTTCTCTTGTTTTTACAAATGGCACACATATTTATCTTGACGCGATTTCAGGCGACAAGATGATGCTTGGAACTCTTAACAACGGAAAATGCTATCTTGAAGAATACTTCGGCGACGTTGTTTCTGTTTCTGTAAATGGTGATACGCTTGAAGAAAAGGACGGCGTTTACGAGTTAAGCGTAAAAGACGAAGAAGAGTACTATGTTGAAATAGAGTATGTCAACACTCCTGACGTAGAGTTTGGCTATGACCTCGATATAAGAGAAAAAGAACTTGTGCTTATGTACTACTACGGCGAAGGACCACACGTTACTTTCCCTGACAATATCGGCGGTGTAGAAGTTGTGGGTATCAGCAACGATTTTGAATTCTACAACGAAGAGCCTATAACTTCTATGACTTTCGAGGGTGGATTAGAAACAATCCAGTCGTACTCGTTGTGTGTACTTCCGCTTCTGGAGGAAGTCACATTCGAAGAGGGTGTGAAAACTATCGGTTTTGAGATGTTCTCTATATGTCGTTCGCTTAAAACTGTCAACCTGCCTTCTACTCTCGAAAAACTCAGTTTCGGTGCATTTGCGAATTGCGAACAGCTTGAATACGTTAAGTTCCCTGAAGGCTTAAAAACACTCGAAAGTTCAGTGTTCACAAATTGTAAAAAGCTCAAGAATATAGAGCTTCCTGATAGCGTCACAGAAATCAGCATTGGTGCATTTGTTGGTTGTGGTGCAACATACGTGGTGCTCGGCAAAAATGTTGAGAAAATCGGTGATCAGAGCCTCGGTTACACCACGGAATTCGGACTTGATTACAAACAGGTGAAAATCCCTGATTTCACAGTTTACGGATATAAGGGAACTGCGGCTGAAAAGTATGCGAAAGACAACGGATTTAACTTTGTTGATATCACAGAAGGTAAACCTGAGCTTTCTGATGAGGGCTTTGACTACTCAGTTTTCAAAACTGGCGACGTAAATCTTGACGGTGAAATCACTATCCTCGACGCTACAACTGTTCAGCGTGCTGTTGCAAAGATAATAGAGCTTACTCCGATTCAGGAAGCAAACGCTATCATAAACTATAACTACGATAGCATCTCTGTTACAGAGGCTACTGCAATCCAGCGTGTTGTCGCAAAAATCGATCCTCCTTTTGGTGAGGGTGCTATGGGCTGATTCATATTTCAGAGCTTATGTGAATGAGTTTTATTACTCGAAAGCTTGAAATGAATCGTAAAATGATATAAAATCTAAGGGCAGGATGAAGTTCTCATTCTGCCCTTTAAATTTGTGAAAAAGTGAGTGTTTATGCGGTTTGCAACGAGGTTTAACACAAATGTAAGCACTGGTTGACAGATTGCAAAGCGTACTTGGTGGTGTTTTTTCGCTTCATATTCTACAATGAACTCATCAAATAAATTTGAGAAATTTGAGGAGAGTATTATTATGAAAGCAAAAAAATTCATCAGAAATGTAAGCCCTTTTAATAATGAAAAGGATATGCCAAAAGCGTTGTATATCGTAAAAAAGCTTTTAGCGTTTTTACTCCTTTACGGTGCTTCCGCGTTAATAGGCGAGGCTGTAATAATAGGAACTACGTACGCGATGGGGTATGACCCGCTAAACGGCGTTATGCCACAGGGTAACGTAATGCAACTTATGCAGTACTTCGGCTTTGTGGTGTTCTTCGCACTTACCTTTTTATATTGTAAATTTATTGAGAAGAGAAGCTTTAAAGAAATTTCAGTAACAAAACGCGGTTTTGATTATTTACTCGGTGCAGTAGTTGCCGTGTTGCTTATTTGCGCAGTTATGGTTGTAGGATGCGTTGCTGGTTCTTTCGAGCTTGTCGGCTTTGTTAACAACGCAAACATTCCTTACGTTATCGCACTTTTTTTCAGCTTTGTAGTCCAGAGCTTTGCAGAAGAGATGATGTGCCGTGTGTTCCTTATGCGTTCATTACAGCAGAAGGTGTCGTTACCGGTAGCGGTTCTTGTCAGCTCAACAGCGTTTGCACTTCCACATTTTTCAACCCTTTTTGAAGCAGAATTCAAGTTTGCGGTTTTTGGTGTTATTAACCTCTACCTTGTGTCAGCTGTATTTTCTCTGCTTTATGTACTGCGCGATAACATCTACATTATCGGTGGTCTGCACAGCGTGTGGAACTTTGTGCTCTACGGAGTGCTCGGACTGTCTGTCAGCGGTAGTGAAGGAAACAGCGGTGGTATTTTGAATTTTAACGTAGCATCACAGAATTTAATTAACGGCGGTACGTACGGCATCGAAGCAAGTGTCGTTACTACTATCGTTTTCGCGATAACTCTGGTCGTATTAGTTATGCGACTTTCAAACAGGAGAGAAAGAAATGGACTTTAATAACAGATTATACCAGCTTAGAAAACAGAAAGGCTTGTCGCAGGAGGAACTCGCAAACAGGCTTAACGTTTCCCGTCAGACAGTATCAAAGTGGGAGGTCGGCGACTCTACCCCTGAGATGGAAAAGCTTGTTGCTATAAGCGATTTGTTTGATGTGTCACTCGATGTGCTCGTGATGGGCAAAGAGGAAAAGAATGAAGCAAAAGAAAACAAAAACTCGGAGTTTGCAACAGTTCTGAACGAAAAGGTGCTCACAGAAAAGAACAAGAAAAAAGCAAAAAGCGTTATAAAGATAATCGCGATTATCCTAGGTATCGTAATCGCTGTTGATTTTATCTCGGCGATAATCTTCTTTGCGATATTAGGCTTTCCGACATAATGATGAAGCTCTCAAAGCATACAAAAAAAGGGACAACCGACTGGTTGTCCCTTAATTTATTGCTTATCTTTAATTTAAAGATTAATGACGGTGGTGGTTTCTGCCGCCACGTCTGTCGCCCTGAGGTCTTCTTCTTGGTCTGTCCTCATTAATGTCGTTTTCAGGAGTTAAACCGTCAACCTCGATGAGTACATCTCTTCTAGAGAGGTTAAGTCTGCCCTTGTCGTCAATCTCGAGCACCTTAACGCGGATAACGTCGCCTACGTTTACAACGTCAGTAACGTTCTCTGTGCGCTTAACGTCGAGCTGAGAAACGTGAACTAAACCTTCTTTACCAGGAGCGATTTCAACAAATGCGCCGAAGTCCATGATACGTGTTACCTTACCGAGGAAGATAGCACCCGGCTCTGGATCTGTAGCGATAGTCTTAACGATATCGAGAGCACGCTTACACTTGTCAGCGTCGATACCTGATACGAATACCTGACCAAACTCGCCGTCTTCTTCGATGTCGATTTTAACTTCGCACTCAGCCTGGATTTCTTTGATAACCTTACCGCCCTTGCCGATAACTTCAGCAATCTTGTCAGCAGGAATTGTAGTTGTGAGCATCTTAGGAGCATATTTTGAAAGCTCAGCACGTGGCTCAGAGATTGCCTTGAGCATAATATCGTCTAAGATGTAGTTTCTAGCTTTATGAGTTTTCTCTAATGCTTCTTTAACCATCTCTGGGAGAAGGCCAGTGATTTTAAGGTCCATCTGGATAGCTGTGATACCGTCGTGTGTACCTGCTACCTTGAAGTCCATGTCGCCGAAGAAGTCTTCAAGACCCTGGATGTCAACCATAGTCATCCATCGCTCACCCTCTGTGATAAGACCACAAGAGATACCTGCAACAGGAGCTTTGATTGGAACACCTGCGTCCATGAGAGCGAGTGTAGAACCACAAACAGAGCCCTGTGATGTTGAACCGTTAGAAGAAACAACTTCAGATACAAGTCTGATAGCGTATGGGAACTCTTCTACTGATGGGATAACAGGAACTAAAGCTCTCTCTGCGAGTGCGCCGTGACCGATTTCTCTACGACCAGGACCACGTGATGGTCTTGTCTCACCTACTGAGTAGCTAGGGAAGTTGTAGTGGTGCATATATCTCTTTGTCTCTTCTTCGTCGATGCCATCGAGAAGCTGAGCGTCAGAAACAGGACCTAAAGTTGCGATTGTTAAAACCTGTGTCTGGCCACGTGTGAAGAGACCTGAACCGTGAACTCTTGGTAAAAGTGAAACTTCAGAAGCAAGTGGTCTTATATCGTCCATACCTCTGCCGTCAACACGCTTCTGCTCGTCGAGTAACCATCTTCTTACGATGAACTTCTGTGTCTTGTAGAGACACTCGTCGATTTTAGCTTCGCACTCTGGATAAATCTCAGCGAAATGCTCGTGAACCTTCTCGTAGATAGGCTTGAGTCTTTCGTCTCTTACTGTTTTGTCGTCTGTGTCTAAAGCTACCTTGATGTCTTCCTCAGCGAAAGCCTTGATAGCTTCGAACATATCGTGGTCAGGCTCGTTTGATGGGTAAGAGAACTTCTCTTTACCGATTTCAGCCTGAATACCCTTGATGAAGTTGATGATGTGCTGGTTAGCTTCGTGACCAGCCATGATAGCGTTGTACATAACTTCGTCGCTTACGCAGTTAGCGCCAGCTTCGATCATAGCGATACGCTCACAAGTTGAAGCAACTGTTGTAGCCATATCCGACTTAGCTCTCTGCTCAGCAGTTGGGTTGATAACGATTTCGCCGTCAACAAGACCAACGGATACTGAAGAGATAGGACCGTTCCAAGGAATATCAGAAATTGAAAGTGCGATTGATGTACCAACCATAGCAGCAATCTCTGGCATACAGTCAGGGTCAACGCTCATTACTGTACAAACGATAGAAACATCGTTTCTCATATCCTTAGGGAAGAGCGGACGGATAGGACGGTCGATAACACGGGAAACGAGAACAGCCTTGTCAGAAGGTCTGCCTTCACGCTTTAAGAAGCTGCCTGGAATCTTACCTACTGAGTAGAGCTTCTCTTCGAAGTCAACTGAGAGAGGGAAGAAGTCGATACCGTCTCTAGGCTTTGCTGCAGCAGTAGCAGCAACGTGTACAACAGTCTCGCCGTAGCGAACGAGACATGCGCCGTTTGCAAGCTGTGTCATTTTACCTGTCTCAATAACGAGAGGTCTGCCTGCAAATTCTGTTTCGAAAACTCTGAACTTGTCGAAAGTCATCATTGAGTTTGCCATAATAAAATCCTCCTATAAAAATAAAATATTCACACAGGATTTTTTACATCATATTTTTAGCAATAAAACCAACAGACGAGGCGTTTTAGAGTTTCTGGCTAACAAAGTCTAGTGCCAAAATCTGCTCGTTTTACCGCTAAATAACAAATGTAAAAATCCTGTAAAAAACGCAATATAGGGCAAACGAAAAATCGTCTGCCCTAAGGTGATGCTTACTTACGGATACCGAGTCTAGCGATGATAGAACGATATCTCTCGATGTCAACCTTGATGAGATAATCAAGGAGAGCACGTCTCTGACCGATCATTTTGAACAAGCCACGACGTGAGTGATGGTCCTTCTTGTGAACCTTTAAGTGCTCAGTAAGGTCGTTGATTCTCTTTGTTAAAAGAGCAATCTGTACCTCAGGAGAACCTGTGTCGCCCTCGTGCATAGCGTATTCCTGCATGATAGCAATCTTTTCTTCTTTAAGCATGAGTATACCACCTTTTTAAAAATATTACCGAAGCCCCAGAGATGGGATGGTGATGTCCGCATAACGGCTTAGTCCCAATACCGAGAACACGGCTAGTAGTTATTTTATCACAAAAGAATAAAAAAGTAAAGACCTAATAACTATATATAATGCAAAATAATTATCAGGTCTTTGAGTTGAGTTTTGTGATTTTAGCTAAAATGTCTTTCTTTCCCTTAGGGTTTAAGAGGCGATAGGAGATGAGGAGCTGTTGCTCGTCTTTTGTGAGTGAATATATAGGCTTTAAAGAAGGCGAAAAGTCCGGATCGTCCTTGACAGGAACCTCAGATGATTCAGCAGGGAGAATATCGCTGACATCAACCCTGAAAATATGAGCGAGCTTGGTGATAGTCGTGAGTTTTACCTGACGTCTACCGCTTTCGTAACCGCCGACAGTAGTTCTGTCAATGCCTAAAGCGTTTGCAACCTGCTGCTGTGAAAGACCGCAGTTTTTTCTACACAGACGGATTTTTTCACCAATAGTCATATCGTGCTTTTGTGCCATAATCACCCCTCCTTTAATATAATTACCGATTGTGAGAATATTATAAAATGAGAATAACTCATATTCAAATTTAGGTGACGCTATGTCACTATATTTTTTGGCGCAGTGATTTTTGACAAAAGCACTTGAAATACTTTTTGGTGTGGGGTATAATCGAAGGTAGTTTTTGCTGGAGTAGCTCAGTCGGTAGAGCAGCTGATTCGTAATCAGCAGGTCGCGCGTTCAAGTCGCGTCTTCAGCTCCAAAAAGTGTAGGGCGCCTAGTGGCGCCCTACACTTTTTAAAGTTAAAGGCAAAACGCAGCGCGACCTGCAAGGGGCCACGAAAAGCGAGATACTCGTGCGTATTGCTGATTTGTACAAGGTGTCGCTCGACTACCTGTGCGGCAGAACAGACGAAAAATAGACACAAAACAACCCCTGACTTTTCGGTCAGGGGTTTTCTTTTTAGTAACAACAACATAATAAACCAAACAATATTATTCTATTGAGAAACTGATTTGAATTTTTGTAAAAATAAAACCCCCGAGCAAACTCGAGGGTTTAAGTAATTAAACGTTAAATCTGAAGAGTACAACGTCGCCGTCTTTCATAACGTACTCTTTGCCTTCACTACGGACTAAGCCTTTTTCTTTAGCTACAGTCATCGAGCCACACTCGATAAGGTCGTCAAAGGCGATAACCTCAGCGCGGATGAAGCCACGCTCGAAGTCTGTGTGGATTTTGCCTGCAGCGCCTGGAGCTTTTGTACCGTTTTTGATAGTCCAGGCTCTGACTTCTGGCTTGCCTGCTGTGAGGTATGAGATAAGTCCTAAGAGTGTGTAGCACTCGTTGATGAGTCTGTCTAAACCTGACTGCTCAAGACCCATATCAGAGAGGAAAAGCTCTTTTTCTTCTTTGTCCATCTCGATAATCTGCTCTTCAAGCTCAGCGCAGATAGGAAGCACAGCAGCACCCTCACTGCTTGCCAGCTCTCTGACTTTTTTTAGACGCTCGTTGTTCTCAATACCTTCTTCGAAGTCGCTTTCGCTCATATTAGCAGCGTAGATAACAGGCTTGTTAGTGAGTAAAGCTACATCATAGAGAAGAGCCTTCTCTTCGTCTGTACATTCGACAGCACGAGCTGTGATGCCGTTGTTCAATGCGTCCTCGACACGCTTGAAGAAGTCGACCTCAGCCTGATACTTCTTGTCAGCTTTAGTCATCTTCTGAGCTTTGTCGATTCTGCGCTTGATGATTTCAACGTCGGAGAGAATCAGCTCTAAGTTGATTGTATCGATGTCACGGATAGGGTCAACGTTACCCTCAACGTGGATAATATCGTCGTTTTCAAAACAGCGTACAACGTGAACGATAGCGTCACATTCGCGGATGTTAGATAAGAATTTGTTGCCTAAACCCTCGCCCTTTGACGCGCCTTTAACTAAACCTGCGATGTCGACAAATTCAATTGTCGCAGGAGTGTACTTGTCAGGGTTGTACATTTCTGCGAGTTTATCAAGACGCTTATCAGGTACTGCAACAACGCCGACGTTCGGCTCGATTGTGCAGAAAGGGTAGTTCGCACTCTGTGCACCTGCGTTAGTGATAGCGTTAAAAAGTGTGCTCTTACCGACGTTCGGTAAGCCGACAATTCCGAGTTTCATATTATTCTCCTGTCTTTGAGTGTTGCTCAAAAAAGATTTTTGTAGTATTATATCAAATGGTAGTATAACACAAATGTTTTGTAAAATAAAGGATTTTTTATATTCAGACAAAAGGTGAGTTAAATGAAGAAATATGATATAGCACTTTTTGACCTTGACGGTACTATTTCTGCCAGTGCAGATGGCATCCGTTACTGTATAGAAAAGACGCTTGATATTATGGGAAAGCCACACCCTGATTTAAGCGATTACTCTAAGTACATAGGACCACCGCTTCTGATGACTTTCCAGAAGCTGTGCAAACTTGACCCGAGTGAAGCTCAGAAAGCGGTCGAGATTTACGTCAAGCTCTACGACGTTGACGGACTTAAGCAAAACAAGCTCTTTGACGGTATAGAAGACGTGCTGAAAGCGTGCAAAGAAAACGAAATCCGTATCGCTGTGTGCTCTTCTAAACACGAGAAAATCGCGACAGAAGTAGTGAAGCTTTTAGGTGTATACGATTATTTCGACGCGGTGTGTGGCTCGACTATCGACGGCAGTCGAAAAGAAAAAGAAGATCTCATCCCGTATGCGCTTAGCACCTTAAAAGCTGACGGTACTGAAAAAGTCGTTATGATAGGCGACACGAAATTTGACTGCAAAGGCGCTGTTGCATGCGGTGTCGATTTCATCGGTGTGACTTATGGTTACGGCACACTCGAGGATATGAAAAACGCAGGCGGAAAAATTTTTGCCGAAACTACACACAAACTACACAATTTACTCTTTTAATCATAGTGTAATATCCTTTCGCGTATATTGTGACAAATGTACGTTGAGGTGAGACTATGTTTGTTGTGATGCACAAAGGTAAAGTGAGAAGAATAATTTTTATTTTTACTGCTGTTTTTCTTTTGTTGTCTGTGGTGATGTTTGGTACTGTATGTGTGCCACAGAAAACCGCACAATGTGGGGAGATTACATACACCACAGAGCTTAAAGAAGAGTCGGTTGACGGATTTGCGTCACAATTTCAGATACAAACGGGAGAGATGTACTGCGAGAAAACGGTCACTATCCCTGAATTTTTCAACAAAACTTACTGTAGGTATAACGAGCTCCAGCGTCTTCAGGGGCTCGACCTTGAAAAATATAAAGGTAAACAGTGCACTCTTTTCGTGTACGAGATTAGTGATTTTACCGCAGATTACGAAAAAGCGTACCTTACGTTGCTTATATATAAGGACTTCGTAATCGGCGGACACATCTCGACTTTGACACAAAGCGAGGAGCTGTACACCTTTTTCGGAGAAAAGTATGGAGAAATTTGAAAGACTCGACAAAATAATATCGACTCAGACGAGCTACTCTCGAAAAGACATAAAAAAGCTATGTCGTAGCGGTGATATATATGTAAACGGACAAGTGTGCAGAAATTCTGACGCAAAAGTAGACCCGCAAAATACAGAAATTATCGTTTGTGGCGAAAAAATCGAGTACAAGCGTTACGTTTACTATATGATGAACAAGCCTAAAGGTGTGCTTTCTGCAAGTAACGATAAAAACGCACCGACCGTAATCGACCTGGTGCCTGAAAACTTATACAGAAAGAATCTCTTTCCAGCCGGCAGACTAGATAAGGATACAACAGGACTGTTGATTATCACAGACGACGGAGATTTCGCCCACAGAATGCTCTCGCCTAATAAAAAAGTGTACAAGCACTACATCGCAACTGTGGACAAAGAACTCGACGAAAGCGTTAAGAGTGAATTTGAAAACGGTATAGTGCTCAGTGACGGTACTGTGTGCCAGAAAGCGTTTTTTGAGAAAATCGGCCCTTGTGTCGCACGTGTTCAGATTTGTGAAGGCAAGTTTCATCAGGTGAAGAAGATGTTTTCTGCGTGCTCGTATATAGTTGAGGAGCTCAGACGTGTACAGATAGGAAGCCTGAAACTCGACGAAAATCTACAGGAAGGTCAGACAAGAGAACTGACCGAAAACGAGAAATTATTAATATTTGATACAAAAAATGACTAAATTAAGCCTTGATTTTTAGACTTATGGTCATACTATATAAAAAATCGGTCAAATATTTAGTGAAAAAATAGGTGGTAAAAATAAAAAGTTTGTGTTACAATACATATTGATATAGGTAGACGTGTAGTTATGCACGCTATTATTGGAGGTTTTCACATGGCAAAAGTTTCATTACAACACATTTACAAAATTTATGATGGCGGCGTTGTCGCAGTTACAGACTTCAACCTCGAAATCGAGGATAAAGAATTTATCATCCTCGTTGGTCCTTCAGGTTGCGGTAAGTCAACAACTCTTCGAATGATCGCTGGTCTCGAAGACATTTCAAAGGGTGAGCTCTACATCGGCGATATGCTCGCTAACGACGTAGCTCCTAAGGACAGAGATATTGCGATGGTATTCCAGAACTACGCTCTCTATCCACACATGACAGTTTATGATAACATGGCTTTCGGCCTTAAGCTCAGAAAGATGCCTAAGGAAGAAATCGCTAGAAGAGTACAGGAAGCAGCTCGTATCCTCGGTATCGAGGAGTACCTCGACAGAAAGCCAAAGGCTCTCTCCGGTGGTCAGAGACAGCGTGTAGCGCTCGGTCGTGCTATCGTTCGTGATCCTAAGGTATTCTTACTTGACGAGCCTCTCTCAAACCTTGACGCAAAGCTCAGAGCTAACATGAGAACTGAGATTTCTAAGCTCTACCAGAGACTCGGCACAACATTTATTTACGTAACTCATGACCAGACTGAGGCTATGACAATGGGTACAAGAATCGTTGTTATGAAAGACGGTTTCATCCAGCAGGTTGACACACCTCAGCACCTTTATGATATGCCATGTAACGAGTTCGTTGCTGGATTTATCGGTTCACCACAGATGAACTTCATCGACGCTGTTCTCGTTAAGGAAGGCGCAAACTACGCTCTCAAGTTCGACGAGTATTCAATCACTCTTCCTGAGTCAAAGAACAAGGACAACTGTCTCGCTGCTTACGCTGGCAAGGCTGTTAGATTCGGTATCCGTCCTGAGCACGTACACGACGAGGCTGACTTCATCGCTAAGTGCGAGGGTGGCAACGGTGTTATCAAAGCTAACGTTGACGTTACTGAGCTTATGGGTGCAGAAATCTACCTCTATGTAAACATCGGCGGTATCCCTGTAACAGCTAGAGTTGAGCCACACTCAACAGCTAAGCCTGGTGATACAATTGAGATCGCTTTCGACCTCGAGAAGATCCACATTTTCGACAAGGATACAGAGTGCACAATCACTAACTAATCCGATTTTTACCTGCATTTTGGTATAATTTCAATTTTGTAATTAAAAATATTTTTTCTTACAATATTTGACGTTGTACTTTTGTAAATGTTTATAAATCTTTTGTTTATTTTGCCCACCGCAGAGGGAAAAACCCGATTGCGGTGGGCTTTTTTTGCTTTTTTGTGCAATTTGTATATCGCTTTGTGCAAATTACCATTGTGAAATATTTATGAATAAATTGTATATTTTTTGTACATAAATATCATTAAAAACTCGTAATTTTTAAAAAAAGGTTGATTTTTGCGTTCTTTTTGTGTAATATGTATATGAAAACGTGGGCTTTTTATTGAAAATCCCTAATCGTTCGGTAAATTGACTATTTTATTTTTGCGGAGGCATATCATGTCTAACAGATTATTTCAAGGCGTAATCCATCAGATGAAGGATGCAATCGACAGAACTATCGGCGTTGTTGACGAGACATCAGTAGTAATCGCGTGCTCAGAGCTCGGTAGAATCGGTGAAGTTAACGAGAACATCAACTCAGAGACTTTATCAGCTACTGTTACTTTTGCCATCAATGGCCATACTTTCAAATCATTCTGCTCAAGCTCAA
>JAFOED010000086.1 GCA_017380355.1 Ruminococcus sp.
CTGAGTGGACATAGCAGCATTTACCTTGCCGATTCCGCACTCGGTCATAACAATTTCTTTACCATTTATCGTGCCCGAAACATACTTCATTTTAGCGTATGTTTCTTCTTTTTTGTTTTCCAGAAGTTTTGTCAAACCCTCTACTTCAATTGAGAGAGCGCATATAATTCCTATCATATTAATCCTCCGTTATTCTAAGTTCTTCGTTTGGTACATCACGGCTGTTATGCCTGCAATAGGTGCGGTCTGTGCACGCAAAATGCGAGTTCCGAGTGTGAGCGCTGTAGCACCATTGTCAGTTAAGAGGTTGATTTCGCTTTCTTCAAATCCACCCTCACATCCCACAAACATCGCGAGAGTTTTCGTAGACTCAGATACTACATTTCGCAGTTTATCTCCGCCGCATTCGTAAAAGACGATAGCACATTCATAGTTTTCAAGTGTAGCTGATGCTTCTTTTAAAGTGATACAATCTCGTACCTGAGGAATGATGCCTCTGCGCGATTGTGAAGCCGCGTTGTCAGCGATTTTCTGCCATCTCTGAACCTTTTTCTTCATCTGTTTTTCATCAGGGCGCGAGATGCATCGAGCAGTCAGCACCGGGACGATTTCATACACACCGAGTTCTACGGATTTCTGGACTATGTCGTCCATTTTGTCGCCTTTTGTCAGCGCCATAAACAGCGTGATTTTCACGCTCGGCTCCTGTTCACAAATAGTGGAAGAAAGCACTTTTACATTAACTTCATCAGCTGTGAAATCGGTGATTTCGCACTCATGACGACGACCGTCTTCTGTACACAAAGTGAGCTTTTCTCCTGTTTTCATACGAAGCGATTTTGAGATATGTTTTGCGTCTTCGCCCGTTATCGAATGGTTATCGCCTACGATTTCGTTAGTAAAAAACCAAGCCATGTGTTTCCTCCTGTGAAAATGTTAAAAAAATAATAACAGATAAAGCGTAAGATTGCAATATTTTCGGATAAATGGTAGTATATTGTAAAAACTTTTACTTTTTCATTTGCAATAAAGGAGAAATTTATGAAAGCACAGGAATTTTTAGAGCTTTTGGAAAAAGAGAATATAAACATAGAGGATTTGAGCACACTTGTTGTTGAGGCATTGAACAAAAAATCGCTTAAAATCGCGACAGCCGAAAGCTGTACCGGTGGGCTTATCTCCAAGAAGATAACAGACGTGAGTGGCTCGTCTGCTGTTTTTGATTTAGGTGTGTGCTCATACGCGAATCATATCAAAAACAAAGTCCTAAACGTTAAGGAAGAGACTTTATCCACATATGGCGCGGTAAGCGAAAAAACTGCGATGGAGATGGCTAGAGGAGTCAGACTTCTCTCGAATGCTGATATTGGTATATCCACTACGGGCATCGCGGGTCCGATGGGTGGCTCACAGTACAAACCTGTCGGCCTTGTTTACATCGGTGTAAGTACCGAAAAAGGGCTTATCGCACACAAGGTATTGTTATCTGAAGGACGAGACCCACAACGTAGCCGCATACGCGAATTAGCAGCATCTTGTGCACTTTTTTACGCGCTTTGCGAAATTTACGAAATGTAGCAAAAACTATTGTTTTTTGCTGCTTTATATGGTAATATAATGCTGTATGTTTTACTATGGGGTAGAACATCTGTGAGAATTTTATAAAAATTGTTAAAATATTTAATGACAGGAGTTGATTTTATGGCCAGAGTTGCCGGAATACTCATGCCTATTACATCGCTTAGTTCCCCGTACGGCATCGGAACTATCGGTAAAGAAGCAAGAAAGTTTGCTGACTTTCTTAAAGCATCAGGTCAGACCATTTGGCAGATTCTGCCGGTAGGACCGACAAGCTACGGTGATTCACCGTATCAGTCTTTCTCAATTTATGCGGGTAACCCATATATGATTGATCTTGATACTCTCGTTTCACAGAAGCTTTTAACTAAGGCACAGCTCAAAAAGTACGATTGGGGCAGTGACGAAGGTTACGTAGATTACGAGAAAATCTACAACAGCCGTTTTGATGTGTTACGTATCGCGTACACAAACTACAAAGAGAAAGAAGACCAGAAAGCGTTTAACTCATTCAAACGTAAGAACGCTTCATGGATTAAAGACTACGCTCTTTATATGGCTGTAAAGAAGAGTTTTGATATGCAGGCTTGGACACAGTGGCCTGACGAAGATATCAAGCTCAGAAAAGAAGCAGCTATTAAGAAGTACGAGCGCAAATACAAAGAAGACATCGACTTCTTTAAGTGGGTTCAGTTTGAATTCTACACACAGTGGGAGGATTTCAGAGCTTACGTTAACTCTCTCGGCATCAAGATTTTAGGTGATATGCCTATCTACGTTGCTATGGATAGCGCTGACACATGGGCTAACCCTGACATCTTCTGGCTTGACGAAAACCGTGAGCCTGTATGTGTTGCTGGTTGTCCACCGGATTACTTCTCCGAGACAGGTCAGCTTTGGGGCAACCCTCTGTACGATTGGGAGTACTTAAAGAACACAGGCTACGAATGGTGGATTAAGCGTGTTGAAGCTGCTTCAAAGCTTTTCGACATCACAAGAATCGACCACTTCCGTGCTTTTGACACATACTATGCTATCCCTTATCCTGCTGAGAATGCTATCGGCGGTGAGTGGAAAATCGGTCCTGGTATGGACTTCTTCAACACACTTAAGGGTGCATTAGGCGATATTCCGATTGTTGCTGAAGACTTAGGCGAACTTTTCGACAGCGTTAAGCAGCTTCTTTCTGATTCAGGTTATCCTGGTATGAAAGTACTCACATTCGGTTTCGGTGATGGTTGGGACAACGACTTCTTACCACACAGATACACATCTAACTGCGTAGTATACACAGGTACTCACGATAACGACACAGTAAATGGTTGGCTTTCTACAGCTCCACAGGCAGAAATCGACTTTGCAAAGCAGTATTGCAACATCGGTGAGGGCGACGACTTCTGCTGGAAGATTGTTGAGACATGCTACTCAAGCGTTGCTGATTACTGTATCGTTCAGTTACAGGACGTTTTAGGTTTAGGCTCTGAGGCCAGAATTAATATTCCGTCTACACTCGGCGGTAACTGGACATGGAGAGTAAATCCTGAAATGCTTACTAAAGAATTATCAGACAGATTATATAATTTAGCACAGACATACTCACGACTGGAGGAGAACTAAAATGGGTATTACAATGGAACAGCTTACCACTATCGCTAAAAGCGAATACTGTAAGAAGCCGAAGGAGTTAACTCTCGAACAGCTTCATTTCGTTCTTGGTAAGGCTATTATGAGCGAACTCGCTGACAACTGGCAGAAGAGTAAGAAAAAGCACGCAAACGCTAGAAGAGCTTACTACTTCTCTGCTGAATTCCTTATGGGTAGAATGATGTACAACAACCTCTACTGCTTAGGTATTCTTGACGAAGTTAAGGATTTACTTAAGAGCAAGGGTATGGACATCAACTCTTTCGAAGATGTTGAGGATATGGCTCTCGGTAACGGCGGTCTTGGTCGTCTTGCTGCTTGCTTCCTTGACTCTGCTGCTACACAGGAAGTTCCACTCGATGGCTACGGCATCCGTTACAAGTACGGTCTTTTCAAACAGCTTATCGAGGACGGCTACCAGGTAGAGGTTGCTGACAACTGGCAGAAATTCGAAGATCCATGGTGCGTTCGTCACTTAGACGAGGCTGTTGTTGTTAAGTACGCTGACACATCTGTTGTTGCTGTACCTTACGATATGGCAATTGTCGGCTACGGCACAAAGAACATCAACACATTAAGATTATGGCAGGCTGAGCCTGTTGAAGAATTCGACTTCATCGCATTCAACAACGGTCAGTACGATCAGTCAGTTAAGTCAAAGAACGACGCTGAGAACATCTCTAAGGTTCTTTATCCTAACGACAACACATACGAAGGTAAAGTTCTTCGTTTAAAGCAGCAGTACTTCTTCTGTTCTGCTTCTTTACAGGACATCATCAAGAGATATAAAGCTAAGTACGGCAACGATTTCTCACACTTTAGTGAGCACGCTGCTATTCAGCTTAACGATACTCACCCAGTATGCTCAATCCCTGAGCTCATCAGACTTTTAGGCTTAGAGGGCATCGACTTCGAGCAGGCTTTCCAGATTGCACAGAAGACATTTGCTTACACTAACCACACAGTTATGGCTGAGGCTCTCGAGAAGTGGGATATCTACCTCATGAGAAACGTTATTCCTGAGGTTTACACAATCATTGAGAAGATCAACGAGCGTCTCTGGAACGACTTCAAGGGCAGAGGTATGTCTGAGGATCTTATCCACAAGATGTGCATTCTCGCTGATGACAGAGTTCACATGGCTAGACTCGCTATCTATGGTTCATCATACGTAAACGGCGTTGCTTGGATCCACACAGAGATTCTTAAGAACGACGTATTAAACGACTGGTACAACATTTACCCAGAGCGTTTCCAGAACAAGACAAACGGTATCACACAGCGTAGATGGCTCGGTCTTTGCAACCCTGAACTTTCTTCTTTCATTACTGAGAGAGTTGGCGACGGTTGGCAGAGAGACATGGCTAAGGTTGACAAGCTCGCACAGTGCATCGATAAGGACGCTGTAAAGGCATTCAATAAGATTAAGGCTACAAAGAAGAAGCAGCTCGCAGCTTACGTTAAGAAGATGGAAGGCAAGGAAATCAATCCTAAGTTCATCTTTGACGTACAGGTTAAGCGTCTCCACGAGTATAAGCGTCAGCTCTTAAACGCTTTCTCTATCATGTGGATTTACTTCATGATTAAAGACGGCAAGCTCCCTGAGTTTGAGCCAACATGCTTCATCTTCGGTGCTAAGGCTGCTCCTGGTTACAGAAGAGCTAAGGCTATCATCAAGTACATCAACGAGATCGCTGACCTCGTAAACAACGACCCAGATACAAAGGACAAGCTCCAGGTTATCTTCGTTTCTAACTACAACGTTTCTTACGCTGAGAAGATCGTTGTTGCTGCTGATGTTTCAGAGCAGATTTCTACAGCTGGTACAGAGGCTTCTGGTACAGGTAATATGAAGTTCATGTTCAACGGTGCCGTTACTCTCGGTACTTACGACGGTGCTAACGTTGAGATCACACAGGCTGCAGGCGAAGAGAACGAGTACATCTTCGGTGGCAGAGTTGAGGATATCGAAAACCTCAAGAAGTGCGGTTATGATCCAAAGGCTATCTACATGACTAACCCAATGCTCAAGAGAGTAGTTGACACTCTCGTTGACGGTACATTCGACGACGACGGTGCACAGGGTGAAGGCAGCTTTGCTGAGCTCCACAACGGCCTTGTAAATGGTACACACTGGCACATGGCTGACCACTACTTCCTCTTCTACGATCTCCCAATGTACGTTGAGGCTAAGCTTTCTGTTAACCGTGACTACAGGGACAAGATGTTATTCGGTACAAAGTGTCTCGAGAACATTGCTCATTGCTCACAGTTCAGCTCTGACAGAACTATCCTCCAGTACGCTAAGGAACTCTGGATGGTTAAGTAATTAGCTTAAACATTTATATGTAAACTATCCCCATCGCTTATGCGGTGGGGATTTTTTGTGGGATTTGTCAAATTTGAGGGCTTATTTTCTACATGTTAAACACGGACTTTTGTTGACGGGCAAGGTGTGGAGTGATATCATAATAGTGTATAAATATTTAGGAGGCTTAAATATGAAAAAACTACTTTCTCTTATCCTTGCTATGACAATAGTTATGTCAGCGTTTATGGGTCTCGGATTTTCAGTAGCAGCTGAAACAACTGATGCCCTCGCTATCACAGTAAACGGTGTTACAACATCAGTTCCTGTCGGCGAAAAATTCACATACACATACACATTGTCGGATGTTGAAATTATGAACGCGGAAGCTACTATTAACTATGATAGCTCAAAACTTCAGGTTACTACAGTAGATGAAGATGACGATGACGCTTATGAAGCGTATCTCGAACAGGTATTTCCTGTTGTTTTTGAATCAGTAATCTGCAACACTGATCCGGTTAACAGAATTTTGTACAATTTCAGTAAAGTTAAAGGCTATAAGTTCAACGATGCAGATGTACTTGCAACTTTCGAGTTTACAGTATTAGAAGCTGGTGAAACAACTATCACTACTACTATGTATGAGATGGTTGATATTAATGAACAGTATTATGTACGTAAGGTTAACTCACAGCCAGTACATGAGAGAGATTTCACATTTGGTGAATTTATCACATACGAAGCTCCTGAGGAACCATCATCAGAAGAACCATCATCAGAAGAACCATCTTCAGAAGAGCCATCTTCAGAAGAGCCTTCAGAGGAGCCATCTTCAGAAGAGCCATCATCAGAAGAGCCATCATCAGAAGAACCATCTTCAGAAGAACCTTCAGAGGAGCCATCTTCAGAGGAGCCATCTTCAGAGGAGCCATCTTCAGAAGAACCATCTTCAGAAGAGCCATCATCAGAAGAACCTTCAGAAGAGCCATCTTCAGAAGAACCATCATCAGAAGAACCTTCAGAGGATCCTACAGAAGAACCAACAGAGGTTACTAAGGTATTAAATGTAAAAGCTGACGCTACTTCAACAACAATCAAGTTCACTTGGGATGCACTTGAAGGTGGCACAAGATACTGGGTTCACAAATATGACGAAAGTACCGGTAAATGGATCTGTCTTGCAAGTACAGAAGGCACCTCTCTCGTTGTTAATAAATTTACTGCTGACACTGACTATAAGTTCAAGGTAAACGGTTGCATCGACAACAAAAAGCTCTTAAGCATTGACGATGCTGACCTCATTGAAGTGCACACAAAAGCACCGATTGCTACTGGAGGTATCACAGGTGTGGCTGATAGCTTAACAGCAACAATCACATGGGAGCCTATCGAAGGTGCCCAGAGATACTGGCTGTATCGTTCTAATTACGAAAACGGTCCGTTCTATTGCTATGCATCAACAGATACAAACAGCTACTATGTAAGAAAGCTCCGTCCTGAAACATCATACTATTTCAAGGTTGCTGCCATGACAGTTGAAAATGGTGTTGAGTGTTACAGCAACTATCTGGATTCTCCGACATTCGGAATTACAACAGGTTCAAAAGACTCTGTTGCTACTAAGGTTGTATCAAATACATCAAAGACAGCGACTATCGCATGGCCTGAATACAAAAATGTGACTAAATACTGGGTAATGTATTCTACCACATCTAATGATATGGAAGACCTCAGTCACTGGAAGTGTTATGCGAGCACAACAGATACTTCATATACAATCAAGAGCTTACAGCCAAACACAGTATATCACTTTAGTATCAGAGTCGGATATATTGAGGAAGCAATAGGTGCTGAGGCATGAAAACGTCGCCGTGGGCGAAGTTGATAAGGCGCAGAATGCCGTAAACCATGGTGTAACCGATGGCTATAAGGGCGTACTGACCGCCGGTAGATATACCGGCCAGCAGATACGGCAGGTTGGCGCTTATGAAGTCAGACATAATGACAAAGCTCCTCCTTACGAAAAATTTGATGCTAAGCGAATAGATCCATTCCCCAGTTTTTGCGGGGAAGCGGGCTTGTCCCGTCCGGGGAACGCATATATCCGCTCCGCAGAGAGTGGGTACAAATAGAACTCTTGGCGGGGGCCGTGTTTCAGGCCCCCGCCACGATTAAAAACTAAGTATTATGCGGAGAGGGATTAGTTTACGCCCTGGATAGCAACGAAGTCCCAAGCACCGGTCTCGGTGTTAGCGTGCTTGATGTAAGCTGCGTCGCGGTTAGCGTCGCCGATGGCGTTGAAGGAGATGGAGCCGGTGATACCGGAGGTGCTGAGACCTGCGATAGCGTCGCGGATCTTGGCGGTGTCGGTGGTGCCGGCAGCCTTGATAGCCTCGAGAGCTACGTTGTAAGCGTCATAACCCATAACGGTAACAGCAGAGATGGTGTCGTCGCCGCCGTTGTTGGTCAGGTTGGTGGAGTCGCCGTTGATCCATGCCTTCAGGCCTTCCTCGAACTCGGGAGCGCCGCCTTCTGCGAAGAAGGTGGTAACGTTGATGTCGAGGTCGGTGCCCTTAGCAGCGTTGAGGATAACGTTGGAGTCCCAAGTATC
>JAFOED010000087.1 GCA_017380355.1 Ruminococcus sp.
ACAACGGCCTCCTTTTCGGAATTACACGGGTCCTTCTGCAAGGTGTTGTATATGATAGAGAAGTCGATACCCTGAGCATTCTCTTTGTGCAAGAGAATAGTCTTAATGGACAATTATTTGGGCTATTTTCGCTACAGTATTAAACTACTTAGGCGGTATGATTTTAGCTCTTATGATAAATAAAAAGGGCATCAAACTTAAGGCTCTGTGGAGAACACTCTTCGTTATCACAGTTGCTGTACCACAGTTCGTAACACTTCTGCTTATGAACCAGATGCTCCAGGAAGACGGTGCTGTTAACGTATTACTTATCAGCTTAGGTATTGTCGACAAGGGTATTAAGTTCCTGAACTCGACTCCGCTGATAGCTCGTGCTACAGTTATCATCATCAACTGCTGGATTGGTATTCCATACACAATCCTTATCACATCAGGTATTCTTATGAATATCCCTGCTGACCTGTACGAAAGTGCTACTATCGACGGTGCAGGTCCTGTAAGAAGTTTCTTCAGCATTACATTACCATACATGCTGTTCGTTACAACTCCTTACCTCATTACTAACTTCATCGGTAACGTTAACAACTTCAACGTTATCTATCTCTTGACTAACGGTGCTCCTATGACTGAGAACCTGTATCAGGCTGGTTATACTGACCTTCTTGTTACATGGCTGTTCAAGCTCACTATGAACTCTCAGGACTACAACCTTGCTGCTGCCGTTGGTATCCTTGTATTCATTGTTTGTGCAACACTTTCACTTGTAACATTCAATCTTACAAAATCTGCTAAGAACGAGGAGGAATTCTCATGATTAGAAGTTATAAGCTTAGGAGAACCCTCTCGAATATTTTCATTTACGCAGTTCTTCTTATTCTTGGTCTTATCTGGATCTCTCCGCTTGTATATCTCGTACTCCACTCATTCAGAGACGAGGGTCTTGCTACAGTATCCTACTTATTACCAAAGACATATTCATTCAAAAACTATATCGAACTTTTCACAGATACAGCAACACTCAACTTCCCACGTTGGTTTGCTAACACATTCATTGTAGCTGTATTCAGCTGTATAATTTCAACACTCGCTGTTTTAATGGTAAGTTACAGCTTCAGCCGTCTTAGATTTAAAGCTAGAAAACCTCTCATCAACATCGGTATGATTTTAGGTATGTTCCCTGGCTTTATGACAATGATTGCTATCTACTATCTGTTAAAAGCTATGGGTCTTACACAGACACTGCTCGCACTTGTAATCTGTTACTCTGCTGGTGCAGGTTTAGGTTACCAGATTTCCAAGGGCTTCTTTGATACAATTCCTAGAGCGCTTGACGAAGCTGCGACAATCGACGGTGCTACCCGTAACCAGATTTTCTGGAAGATTATTCTTCCGATGTCAAAACCTATCGTTGTTTACACAGTTCTGACATCATTCATCGGTCCATGGACTGACTTCATTCTCGCAAAAATCATCATGGGTGATATGCGTAATAACTATACGGTTGCTATCGGTCTTCAGACAATGGTATCGCTTGAGTTCAAGGTTAACTACTTCAAGCGCTTCCTCGCTGGTTCCGTTATCGTTGCCGTTCCAATCTCCATCCTGTTCCTGTTCATGCAGCGTTACTACGTTGAAGGCGTTACAGCAGGTGGCGTTAAGGGTTAAGCTAGCCCTGAATCAAAACACTCAATTGAGGCATCCTTTCTGGATGCCTCTTTTTTTTGTTTTTTCAGATTTTTTTCAAAAATTGCAGCTTTCCCACACTAATCCCCACTCCTTTTTTATAAAAAATTAGTATTAGTGTGGGGACAAACTACGCACTTTTAGTGTATAAAGTAAGAGTAAAGATATATTTGTCGGGAGGTATTCTTATGACAGTAAAAAGAATAGTAAGTTTAGTTATGGTTTTGATGCTTTGTCTGAGTGTGGTAACTTTCAGTGGTACAGCTTCTGTTGTTGATAAAGCACAGACTGGTTATCAGATTGATGTAACTACCTATGACCAGCTTAAAAACCTGCTTTACAATTCACCGAATGGTGAAACTTACGTTTTACAAAACGATATTATTATTGAAGACAATACAAATGATAAAACACTTATAGTCGGCTCGTTTTCTGATTGTACAATCGATTTGAACGGCTATACACTTGGTCGTACAACAAGAGGTATCGACAACTGCCTTATCAGAGTGAATGATGGCGCAGAATTTGTTATTAAAGATTCATCAAAAGATAACAGTGGCAAGATGTTTTTCAGAGCTGGTAACTACGCCGGCACAAATGCAGTTGTTTTTATCGATGGTGAAGTTGATATTTACGGCGGTACTTTTGAAATATTCACTCCGTATAAGGTAGGCGGAGGAGTTGTTCTTCTTGTAGAACAGGGACTGCTCAATATTCATGACGGTGTGTTTGATTCTCACGAAGCGGATGGTGGCGATACTATAGAGCTCAGACACATCGCGTATATGTACGATGTACCTCACTGTAATGTTTATGGCGGTACTTTCTACGGAAAATACTCCAACTTCGAAGTTTCGTCCTATAGCAACTTTGCGCAACACGGATGTTTTTATCCTACTGTTTATGTTTATGACGGCGAGTTTTACATAGCTAATCCTGATTACGAATACGCAGGCTTTGCGTACTGTAACAACGGTTGGGGACAGGTTATCGTAGCAGGTGGCACTGTTTTCTACAAATGCCTGAACAAAACTGACGAGAAGTATATTGATGGTGTTACAAAGAATCTCATATCTGTTGATTATGAGGGCAAAACAGGTGCTTACTACGAGGTAACCTTACCTACAATGATAGGAAATGATTATTTGTTACCTGTTGACCGTCTTACTGCGAAGTTTGCAAAAAAAGAAGTATCTTATTACAGCACCACCGGTAATGTTTATATTCAAAACAAAGATAATATTGATGCTATTAACAACTACATCGATACAATTGATGTAGTTGCAACACAGGAGAAGTCACCACTTATCTGGATTGAAAACAATGAAAGTGTTAAAACTGTTTCGTGGTATTTCAGCGATGAAGCACATTTTAACGGTGAAAATACAGTGTGGTCAGAGCTTGCTGATTACGCAGGACGTGTGAATCCTTTCCGCTTTAACTTCAGACCTGAGAAAGAAACAACTTTGTATTTCAGAGCACTCATAACTTTTGATGACGAAACACAAATTGAAGACGTAGTAAAAGTTCACTACGAAGAGATGAAGCTCAATCCACCTATAACACATGTTGATATTATAGGAATTGACGAGCCTGTAGCGGGTGAACATCCTGATTTTTCACCGATTTTAGGTTCTTCTGCGTACTATATGAACCTCATTCAATGGAAAGATGTTGAAGATAGGATAAGCCCACTCAAAGAAACAGACGTATTTGAAGCAGGTCACACCTACGAGCTTGAAATCTGGCTGAGAGCAAACGACGGCTATAAGTTTAATGTAGATTCAGACGACTGGGTTGACATTACAGCCACAGTCGGTGGAAAGAGCGCAGAAGCGATTGGTAATGAGATTGCTGTTATACTAACTGTTACATATACATTAAGTGATGACGAAATCCCAACACAGCCTGACGAGTTTTTACTCGGCGATGCAAATTCAGACAAGGACGTTACTATTACAGACGCTACAACAGTTCAGCGTCACGTTGCAAAACTTACAACTCTGACTGGTGATTCGCTGAAAGCTGCAGACGTAAGTAAAGATGGAGAAGTATCTATTGTTGATGCTACTACTATCCAGAGATTTGTTGCAAAAATCATCACTGAGTTTTGATTAATAAGATTTGAGGCTGGAAGTGATGAAAAGAATGGTATATATTATTTTTTCTGTAATGATTCTTGTTGTTTTCGGCGCATTTGCTGTGGGATGTTCTGGGCAACATAATAATACTGACAACGACTTTGTGGGTATGAGTCTGTCTCAGAATCATATGGATTTTACGTATTGCTATAGTTTTTATCTGAGGGTTGAAGATGATAAAGTCCTGTTTGATGCACAAGCTCGCTTTTACGAAGAGCCGTACGAGATTATTCTAGAATCGTGCGAAGTAGACAGCTCATATATGGAAGAGCTTAAGAAAATTGAAGAAAAGTATTCTATTGTAGAGTATGTCGAAAACTACAAAGAGAAGACTTCTTCTCTTCAGGTGATGGACGAAACAGTTAATAAAACTACAGTTTATTACAATGATGTTGACTCAAAAACTGCTGATACAAAATCCGATTATCAGGATGAATTGTATGAATTTTTCGTTAGTCTGGCTAAAGAGTATGCAAGTTGTTCTATAACTGAGTGAAAAAAGAAGGCTACCTTGATAATTTTCAAGGTAGCTTTTTTGTGCAAAAAATAAGCAGCTACAAGCAATGAGTGAGAACACCATTACAAGTGCAAGTATTGTGCAAGTGATTTTTTCATAATCACTACCTCTCTTTAAATAAATTATTAAAAGCTATGTATTTTTACAAGTATAATTATACTTGTATTTTTTGAATGTCCCCATACTTTACATATAAATTAGTGTGGGGTTTTGTGTTTTATTTAAAAAACGGTAGAAATGGTGTGGTTTTGAGAAAAAAGTGTAGATTTTTTATTTTCCCACACCAAAGCCCACACTAAAATATGCTGAGTTACACTATTTTAGCACTAAGGGGTGGTGACAAAGTATAAATAATTGTTATAATGGTGTATGTAAGATTAGATCGGTTTGGAGGAACTACTATGAAAACGAAAAGAATATTAAGTATGCTTTTGGTCATTGCGATGATGATATCTTTCGTCTCAGTTACAACTGTACAGGCTTTTGCTGCAACTGATGATATTGCAACAACAAGTTATGAAGGTTCTGGTACAGAAAGCGATCCTTATATTGCTAATACTGCCAGCGAATTATTCGGTTTCGTTCACAGCGATAAGAATATGTATATCAGACTCGGTGCAGATATGACACTTTCAGGTGGCCTGTATGTTGAGGCAAATATCAATATTGATATTAACGGCAAAGAGTTAAATATAAAAACAAATAGTTCAGGTATATACATTGACAATACTGGCAAACTGACAATAACAGGTAGTGGTAAAATTAAGTATGAGGGTGACTCGGCTTTTCTAAGTGTATACGGAACTTTTGAGTCAAATGGTCCTGTAATTTACGAGAGCAAAGAAGTAGGCATGGGTGTTGTTGCCATGTATAATTACAGTAAAGTGTATATATATGATGGTGTTTTCAAAGGGGATCGCTTTTTCAACCATGATCAGGGCAAGCTCTATATTTACGGTGGCGAATTTGAAGAAAACGTTCACACCGATAAGTTTGCCGTAACATATGTCTATGGAGGTAATTTCTTAGACACTTTGACAAACTGGGGCTCGACATGTATTTTTGACGGTGAATTTGCTGAGCCTGTCAGCACTTACAAATACGACAATACGGGCAATCTTATACTTGTAAATGGTCACTTCAAAAAAGGCGTAACTATCGGCGAGAATGCAAACTATAAGCTTGCAGACACGGCACTCTGTTATTCTCATAATACCAGAACAGCTGCAAACTTCCTTTACACAAATGAGGAAATAACCGTTTTCAGTCCTTACTTTGAAACTCAGAATCCTGCTGTGCCTTACGGCAAAACTGAGTTTGACGCAGGTGAAATCTATGAGGAAATTGAGGACTATGTCTACGGATTCAAGGCTAAAGACGTTCCAAAGGTTTTCGCTGATATGGACTTTGCCATTGAAGAAAAGATAGTTGTTAAAAACAGCACAGGTAAAGTTTCATACACACAGACAGAAACAGGTAAATACGCAAAAGGCGTTGGGGTTGAGATGAACACCCTCAGTGCAGATGATTATGTTATTGAGAACACTATAAATCTTTATTATAACGGTGAAGTTCGCAAATCTGCAACAAACACAGTTAAAGTTAAAGTAAAACCACTTAGCAACAGTGATTATGGATTCAAAACAATAACACCTTCCTTAAGCGAAGCGGAACTTTCAGAGCTTTATACTGACCTCGGTACTATGTACTTCGGACAATCTCTTAAGTTTGGATTTACCTCACAAATTTCTCAGGAACTTTCTGATAAAGGCTATAATGTTAAAGAGAAAGTATATGTAAACTATAACAACCAAGGCACACTTGCAACACGAAACACTGGTAAAGAATTTGATATAAAGAGCTATGTGGACAGATTAGGTAAATATGAGGTGTGGTGTATTGTTCAGCTTTACAAAGGCGATGAATATGTTACAGGTAAAACCCATATTTTCAAAATTGCAGTTGCAGAACTTCAGGAAGTATCTGTTCTCAAGGCAAATGTAACAAAACCGGTTGCTGGTGCATTACCAGACGCAACAGTTACCCCTGCAGGGGAGGGCTATAAAACAACAGACGTTGACTGGTCTTATTATGATGAAACTGCAGGCGATTATTACATTATGCCTGAAGGTATGACATTCGAAGCAGGAAAAACTTACGAATGTGCAGTCCAATTCGATGCTCTTGATGAATATACATTCCCTGAAAACAAGGGCTATATCGCAGGTTATATCAACGGCTACAAAGGTGTTATTTCTCAGGTTTATTCTACAACACGTGCTTATGTAACAGTGAATTTCACGGTTTCTGACGACTCACTAAAGGTAATATTCACACCAGACAGCAAACCAGAAGTCGGCTCGAAACTTACTGTGGACATTGAACGTATGGCTGAGCTAGACGATGAGCTTATGGAGGCTTATCTGGATGATGCTGTTACTTACAAGTGGTTCTATGATGGTAGATTACAAACTACAACAAAGAATAATTCATACGAAATCAAAAACAGTATGCTTGGTCACTATATCGCAGTAAAAGTTGTGTGCGGTGATAAAAATATAGTGAGTGATGAGTTTGAGATTAAAGCGGCTTCAAGTAATGTGCTCCTCGGTGACGCAAACCTGGATAATGATATTACTATCACAGATGCGACAACAATACAGCGTCACGTTGCAAAGCTTACAACTCTGACAGGTGATTCACTCAAAGCTGCGGACGTAAACAAAGACAGTGAAGTGTCTATTGTTGATGCTACTACTATCCAGAGATTCGTCGCGAAAATTATCACTGAGTTCTAAAATCTGAGCATAAAAGATAAGAAAAGGAGCAGGCTTTCTGCTCTTTTTCTTTTTGCAACAAAATAGTTGCAGTTTCTCAAATTTATGATATACTTTCTGTGTAGGCATTTTTTATTTTTAACAAACAAAAAGGATTGATATTATGAAAAAAATTATAGCTGTTATACTTGTTGTTTGTATCGCGCTTTCACTCGTGCTGTGCGGTTGTTCAACAAGTGGTGATCCTGTTGAAACAAACAAAGTTTTACAGTCAGAGGACAAGTACAGAACATACTACCAGATCTGGATTGGTTCTTTCTGTGACTCTGATGGCGACGAAACAGGCGACTTCGAGGGTATTATTTCAAAGCTCGATTACTTAAACGACGGTGACCCTGACACAGGCGATGACCTCGGCGTTGACGGTATCTGGCTTTCACCGATGATGCCATCATATTCATACCACAAGTACAACGTAGAAAACTACTTTGACATTGATCCTGAGTTCGGTACACTCGAGATTTTCGACAAGTTTATCGAAGAGTGTGACAAGCGTGGTATCGCTGTTGTTATCGACCTCGTTGTAAACCACAGTGCGTCAAACCACCCATACTTCATCAAAGCTTGTGATGAGCTTCGAGCAGGTAAAGAGGACGGTTACGCTAGATACTACAACTTCAACAAAGGCGCAACTCTGACACACAACCGTAAGGTTACTGACTCAAACTACTTCTACGAAGGTCAGTTCTCAGGTGAGATGCCTGACTGGAACCTCTCTTATGAAGGTACCAGAGAGTACTTCGAAGAGGTTGTTAAGTTCTGGCTTGACAGAGGTGTAGACGGCTTCAGACTTGACGCTGTTAAGTACTTTGCTGATGCTAACACAGACGGCATCGAGTTTATGACATGGTTTTACGATATGGCACAGTCATACAATCCTGATGTATATATGGTAGGTGAAGACTGGGAGAGTGCAGGAGTTATTTATGACCAGTACACTTCTGGTATCGACAGCTTCTTTAACTTTAAGTTCGCTACAACAACAGGTGACTATATTATGACAGGCCGTAACGGTCAGGCTAAGTCATTTGTTGCAGGTCTTAAGAGATACAACGACAACATCAAAAAGCGTAGTGAAACAGCTATCAACGCTAACTTCCTCACAAACCACGATATGGCTCGTGTGTCTAACACATTAGATGCATTCGAGCAGAAGTTTGCAGCTCAGCTTTACTTACTTTCACCTGGTAACTCATTCACATACTACGGCGAAGAAATCGGTATCGAAGCTCCTAATACTACAAACGACGCTTCTTTCCGTACAGCTATGATCTGGGATAATGATAACCTCCCTAACATCTACGTTAACGGTGTTGCTGAGGTTGAGCCTAATGAGCTCGGCGGCGTAAAGCAGCAGCTTGCTGACGAGAACAGCCTGTTAAACGCTTACCGCAGAATCATCAGACTTAAGAACCAGAACCCTGAAATCGCTCGTGGTAACATCACAGAGACTTTAGAGTCTGACGACGTTTACTTAGGCGGCTACTACATCGAGCACGAGGGTGAAACACTTCTTGTTATCCACTACGGCGGTGACGAAGTGAAGGAGCTCGAAATCACAGACGAAATGCTCAAAAACGCAGAATTCCGCGGTGGTTGTGTAGCAACAAACGCTGAGGATTACGAAGAAAATCCTGAAAACTGGAACGTAACATTCAGCAAAGGCGTACTCAAGATGCCTCCGATGTCTACAGCAGTTTTAAAAGCTAAATAATAAATTAAACAGCAAAACCGACTGACATTTCAGTCGGTTTTTCTTTTTGTGTATTTACAAAACTTTATTTACAAAACAAAACAGAAAAGTACAAACAAACAGCGACAAAAGCGTTTATGCCTGTCCCTTATAATATAAGCACTCTAAGTGAGTTTAATGAAAAGGAAGTTAAATATGGCTTATCGCGAACTTGTCAGAAAAAGAAACGAATTAAGTGAAAATTCAATGTCGGTTTTACGTGAAGTGGTGTTGCACATCACGTACTTTATAAGCGGATTTTTAGTTTCAAAAGGAGCGTTGTTTGGTGAAATGTCGCCTTTTGGTGCGTCGTTTTCGGCGGCTATTCCTTTTATGTATATGCCCTCAGGGCTTATAGGATGCGTAATCGGTTATCTTATACGAAATCCACTCGATAGCTTTCGGTACATAGCGGTTATCATCTCTATTGGAGCGTTGAGGTGGGTGCTCAATGAGTTCAAAAAGGTGTCGCAAAGCAGATTTTTTCCGTGTGTTGTGGCTTTTGTGCCTGTTTTTATCACTTCGCTTGCGCTGACTTTTTCGAGTGCGAGCGAGGTGACACAGGTCTCGATGTGCTTTATGGAAGCGACGCTCTCATCAGCAGGTGCGTACTTTATGGGGCGGACTGTGACGCTTTTTTCGGGTAAAAAAAGCCTGTATTCACTCTCGTCACAAGAGCTTGCGTGTATTGTAATGACGTCGTGTATTCTGCTTTTGTCGCTGTCTGCGTTTACGTTCGGTTACATTTCTGTCGGAAGAATAATTGCGGTGCTTGTTGTGCTTTTTTGTGCGCGTTACGGCTCGGTTTCAGGCGGATGCATCGCAGGTGTAGCGACAGGTATTGTGTTCTCACTTTCGTCAAATGAGCTGATGTTTCTGTGTGCAGGATTTGCTTTTGGTGGATTAATGGGAGGTTTGTTTTCACCACTAGGTAAGCTCGCGGTCGCACTTTCAATGCTTTTGTGCAACGTGACACTCTCGTTTTCTACTAATGATACGGAAATCGTTTTTGCTATTTTTGTTGAAACAGTTATCGCTTCTACTGTGTTTATGGTTTTACCAAAATCGCTTGGAAATTTTGTGAGTAATGTTTTCTCAAATGACAGAGACAGCGGAGATAACGATGCCGTGCGCCGTGCGCTGACGATGAGACTTTCTTTTGCATCAAAAACCCTTTCTAACGTCAGTTCGTGTGTGAATTCTGTGTCAGACAAGCTCTCCAGAATGTATTCGCCAAACGCTCAGTGGGTGTATGATAACGCTACATCACAAACGTGTTCAAAATGTGGAATGAGGTACTATTGCTTCGAAAAATGCAAGGAGCTGACAAACGAGGATTTACACAAACTTACTCCTGTTTTGAAAGAAAACGGCTTTGTAAAAGAGAGTGATATCGAAGAAAATTTCACAAAAAAATGTTGTCGTACGAGAGAACTTGCAGAAAGTATAACTCAAAGCTACAACGAATTTTTGCAGTGCGAAGCGGCCGACAGACGAATCGCTCAGGTGCGCTCTGTTGTGGCGTCGCAGTTTGCGGGTTTGTCGGATATTCTGTACGATTTATCAGAGGAGTTTTCCGAGTACGAGCGATATGACTCGCAGCTATCAGAAGCGGTGACTGAAGCGTTGTCGACGCTTTCGCTGTGCGTGATTGATTGTAGTTGCAGATACTCAAGAGGTAAAGGAATGATAGTAGAAGCACAGCTGATTGTTACACCGAAAACGAACATCTCGAAAAGTCAGCTGACAAACGAAATCTCCCGAGTCTGTGGCAGACGCTTCGACTCTCCATCTATTGTGTATGAGGGTGACAGATTAAGACTCACTTTGTGTGAGCGCCCTATGTATGATTTGCAGATAGGCTCTTCGCAACACGTTTTTAACAACGGCGAGTTGTGCGGGGACTGCATAAATTATTTTAACAATGGTCTTGGTAGCACGGTGCTTATGCTGTCCGACGGAATGGGTACGGGAGGTAGCGCTGCGGTTGACTCAAATATGGCGGTTAGTATTATGTCAAAGCTCTTAAAAGCAGGGCTTTCGTACGATTGCTCATTAGCTGTTGTGAACTCGTCTTTGATGATAAAAAGCGACGAGGAGTCATTAGCTACTTTAGATGTAGTAGACTTTAATCTTTTCAGCGGTAAAGCGCAGATTAACAAAGCAGGTGCATGTACAACCTATGTGAAAAAGAATTCAAAGTTATACAGAAAAGATATGCAGAGCCTGCCTATCGGAATATTAAACGAAGTGCAGTTTGCAAAAGAAGATATAACGCTTAGTGAAGGTGATATGATACTTATGATAAGTGATGGTGCACTTTTTGGTGATGACAAATGGATAGAAAAGCTCTTTATGTCGTGGGGTGATGAGAGTATGGAAGAACTGTCACAGAAAGTGGTCGATGAAGCAATAAAACGCCGTAATGACGGTCACGATGACGACATTACGGCGCTTGCAGTAAAAGTTATTGAAAATTAGTTTTCTTTATTTTCTGTGTGGGTTTTGTAGATGTCACACAAAAGTGAGTAGATACGCTCTGTAGAGTGTGACAGTGCACAGTTTTTGCAGTTTTCTTTCATTTGTGCGAGCTTCTCAGGATGAGAGAGCAGGTCCTCTATCTGAGCGGTGCCTTTACTACCCTTTTCGAGGACTATAGCGGCTTGTTTTTGAACGAGGAAGTCGGCATTTTGTGCTTCCTGTCCCGGAAATGCCTTGAATACAGCCATCGGCAGATTACACGCTAAACTTTCGCTTGTGGTGAGTCCGCCCGGTTTTGTGATAATCAGGTCGGAGATGTGCATATAATCTTCGACGTTATCGATAAAGTAGAAAAGCTTTGTAGGCTTTGTCTTGTCGGTTGAACGATGGAAGGTCTTGTTGAGTTTAGCGCTGATTTCCTGCTTGAGCTGTTCGCTATGTTCGTATAGAAGCTTTGCTACATTGATGTCGCTAAGGTTAGTGAAAATCTGCGAGAAATCCTGAGTTTCGAATTCTTTAATATTACGGTTGAGAAGTTTCTCGAAAGCATCGTAGAGTCGCTTGTTCTTACCGGTGATAACGATAATCTGGTAGTCAAGGTCGATATCAACGAGGTTTTCGTAGATTTTGAGGATATCGGTCACACCGAAGCTACCCGCCATAATCAACACAGTAGGCTTATCTTCAGAAAATCCGAGTGACTCGTAAGTTTCGTGTTTTTTACTCTCGTCGTAGTTGTAAAAACGCTCGAGAATCGGCATACCTAAAGGGAATACCCTTCGTTTGTCAACATTGTACTTCTGAGCTAAGTTGTCGGCTGTGTCTTTGCTTGCTGTGATGTACACGTCGACGTGGTCACCGATGTACGCACGATGCGGCATATAGTCAGTGATAATCGACACAACAGGGATTGTGACATCGTACGAACTTTTTAAAACGGACATCATATTCGACGAAAATGCGTGGCACGTAACAACGATGTCAGGCTTGTATTCGTCTAAAAGTGGTAAAAGTTTTTTAGCAAACTGAGTAGTAAATGTTGAAACTATATCCGAAAGCGCTGACTCTTTGTCGGACGACTTGTAAAACGTACCGTAAAGCTCCGGAGCGTTTTTTGCAATCGATTTATAGCCTAAAGTAACAGTTTTGTTTAACAGTGACGAGCAGTACTCCAGAGTATCGACGATGTCTACCTTTGCGTTTTCGTCGTGCTCACATATGTATGTTTTCAGCGCATTTGCGGCTCTTTTGTGTCCTCCGCCTGTAGATGCGGACAAAATAAGTATATTCATATATAAAACCTCACATCTGTTTAGTGGATTTATCAATATCTGTAAATTGATTATAGTATATTTTCCCATTTACTTCAATATATAATATGTGAATTATTTATATATATATGGTCGAAAAAACTCATAAATTTAATAGTTTTTTTATTTTTATATTTCTATTACAGAATAATCATATTTTATGTGTAATGTATGATATATTTGCATTATGAGAACTACGCTGGAGGCGAGTATATAGATGGAAAAAGATAACAAAAGAAACATCGCGGATACAATGGAAATCAACTCTATTTTAGAAGAAGCTCGTAAAAACCGCGAGGGTGCAGCAGCTTCTGAAAAAGCACCTGCTCCTGCACCTGAACAGAACGTAAACAGTAATAGCACAAAAACACCTGTTCAGCAGAATAAACCACAACAGCCACCAAAGAAAAAGTCTAAAAAAGGTGGTGTGATTGTTGCTGTTGTACTAGCACTCGTTGTTGTGCTCGGCGCGGCAGGTTTCTGTGCATTTAAATTTTTAGGCGACTTTGCTTATGCTAACAATATCACAGTAAACGGCGTGTCTATCGGCGGAATGAGTGAGGCACAAGCAAAAGAGGTTTTAGAAGCTGAGGAAGTAAAGCTTGAAAACAGCATTAAAGTCGATGTCGTTGTAGAAGATAAGAGCGCGACTTTGACAAAGGCTGACTTTAAATATACATTCAATACAGACGACGTATTGGACGAAGCTAAACAGTATACTAAAGATAACCTCGTACCTAAGGGTAAGCAGGAATACAACATAGCTATTGAGCTCGATAAATCCAGTAGCGCTGAAGTTGCAAAGAATATCGCTACTCAGTTTAATCAGGAAGCTGTCGACGCTAAAGTTACAAAATTTGACAGCTCTAAAAAGGGCGTTGACCGTTTCACTTTTGAAGACAGCAAGAATGGCATAGTTGTAAAGGAAGCAGAGTTCGAAAAAGAGCTCAACGACTTCTTTGCACAAGGAAAAGTAGAGGGTGAAATCGCAGTTCCTGCTGAAAAAACAGAGCCTAAATTTTCAAGAGAGTTTTTAGAGAAGAACATCAAGAAGGTTTCTACTTTTACTACTGTTTCTACTAACGACGCAAATGGCGAAACAAATATGAAAATTTCGCTTAAAGCGTGCAACAACTCTATCATCAATCCTGGCGAGACATGGTCATTCAATAACTGCACAGGTAACTCAAACCTCACTTCTCTTGGATATAAACCTGCAGGCGTTTTAATCAACGGCAGAAGCGACGTTGGCGTTGGCGGTGGTATCTGCCAGTCAAGTACTACTATCTATAATGCAACACTTTTGTGCGGTATGGACGTAGTTGAACGTGAGTGCCACTACTTCAAGTCTGTTTACGTAGATGCAGGCAGAGATGCAACAATCGACTATGGCAACATCGACTTAAAAATGAAGAATCCATTTGAGTATCAGCTCTTTATGGAATGCTACATGGAGGGCAGAACTCTCTACTGTAATATGTACGGTCTTGATAACGACGAATTTGACGAGATTAAAATCAAGTCAGCCGTTACATCTTCATCAGGAAATTCGTTCAAAGCCGAGGCATCCAGAACTTTCTACCTCGACGGTAAAAAGGTAAAGACAGAGAAGCTTCCAAACTCAACTTACCATTATAGCAGCCCAAGCTCAGGCTCTTCATCATCAAAGAAGAGTAGCAGTAGCAAGAAGCCATCCTCATCGAGCGAGAACAGTACTCCGTCAGAGGATGTACCACCATCTGATACTCCTGTAGATCCACAGCCACCTGTAGAGCCTACACCTACTCCGGATCCGACCCCTACACCAGATCCAGCACCAGCTCCGGAAGTTGTACCAGTAGAATAAGATATGACCCGAAAGGTATAAGCTTTTCGGGTCTTTTTTTGTATTTTTGCACTCGTTTTGTAAATACTTTTTATAAAAAGGAGTGTTTTTATGATAAAGCGCAGAGGCTCGGCGACGATAGAGTTCACGGAAGAACCGCGTATCATTTCGCACGCGGGTGTCGTAGGTAAAAAAGAGGGCGAAGGTCCTCTGAAAGACGATTTCGATAAGATTTTTTATGATATGTATTTGGGTCAGAAAACGTGGGAAAAAGCAGAAAGCACTCTGCAGAAAGAGGCGCTGAGTTTGGCGCTTGAGAAAGGTTTTTGCAGTGCTAGTGACGTAGATTTCCTTTTTGCGGGTGATTTGCTTAATCAGTGCATAAGCTCAAGCTATGGACTGAAAGACTTTAACATTCCGTATCTCGGGCAGTATGGTGCGTGTTCAACTATGGTACAGGGTCTTATTATGGCGGCACTTTCTGTTGAAAGTGGAGCAGCGCTTACATCAGCGTGTGTAACCTCGTCACATTTTTGTTCCGCAGAACGACAGTACAGATTTCCGCTTGATTACGGCGGACAGCGTCCGCAGTCAGCACAGTGGACAGTAACAGGAGCAGGCGCGTGTCTTGTGTCGTCGTACGACAAAAAGGAAAAACCAAGAATTAAGTACGCGACGGTCGGTAAAATCGTTGATTTTGGGGTAAAGGATCAGAATAATATGGGTGCTGTGATGGCTCCTGCCGCAGCTGATACGCTGAAGAGATTTTTTAAAACAACAAAAACTACCGCGTGCGATTACGACGCTATCTACACAGGCGATTTAGGAAAAATCGGTTCGAAACTTTTGTACGACCTTATGGAAAAGGATGGATTTGACATAAGTTTTAACCACAAAGACTGTGGTGTTATGATTTTTTCAGATGAGATGGATGTGCACAGCGGTGGCTCAGGATGTGGCTGTTGTGCGAGTGTTTTGTGCTCACACATCTTAAAAAGCCTTGAAAACAGAGAACAGAGCAGT
>JAFOED010000088.1 GCA_017380355.1 Ruminococcus sp.
AGTACCGTGTGGTGTAGTGAATTCGCCTCGTCTTGCTGATCCTTCTTGTTTAATGAGTTTATACATTTTCTACCTCTATAAGATTATCATTGAATCGCCGAAAGAGAAAAATCTATACTTTTCATCAACAGCGATTTTATATGCGTTCATGGTGTTTTCGTATCCACAAAAAGCCGATACTAACATAATAAGTGTACTTTCAGGCAAATGGAAGTTGGTAACTAATCCGTCGAGTACTTTGAATTTGTATCCCGGATAGATAAAAATATCAGTAAATCCTTCACAATCACAGATTTCTCCGTACTTTGTAGCGACACTCTCGAGTGTTCTGCATGATGTAGTACCTACAGCAATAACTCGCTTTCCGTTTTCTTTTGTTTCCTTTATGAGCTGAGCTGTTTCTTTAGGAATTTCGTAGTGTTCACTATGCATTTTATGGTCGGTGATTTCTTCAACCTTTACAGGTCTGAAAGTGCCTAAACCAACGTGAAGTGTGACATAACCGATGTTTACGCCCTTATCCTTAATTTTCTGTAACAGCTCTTTTGTAAAATGTAGACCTGCGGTAGGAGCTGCGGCAGAGCCAACTTCGTTACTATATACAGTCTGATATCTTTCTTTATCTTTAAGCTTTTCTGTAATATATGGAGGGAGTGGCATCTGACCGATTTTATCAAGAGCAGAGTAAATATTGTCGTTTTCGTTACATGAAAATTCAACGATTCTGTTTCCTTCTTCCGTAACATCTTTTACTGTAGCGGTCATAATACCTTCACCGAAAGTGAATTTTGCACCAGGCTTTGCTTTTTTACCAGGCTTTGCAAGAGTTTCCCATGTGTTGTTCTCAATCTGTCTGAGTAGTAAAAATTCAACACTTGCACCTGTTTCATCTTTGATACCAAAAATACGCGCTGGTAGAACTCTCGAGTCATTTAAGATAAGACAGTCACCTTCGTTTAAATGGTCGATAATATTATAAAAATGTTTGTGATCGATTTCGCCGCTTCCTTTTGATAAAACAAGCATTCTCGAGCTATCTCGTGGCTCTAAAGGAGTCTGCGCGATGAGCTCTTCAGGTAGGTCATAATAAAAATCCACAGTTTTCATTTTGTTTGCCTTTCAAAATTATATATATTGAATATTCTTTTTAAATCAAATTGACAAAGATTTATTGTAGTGTTATATTATAAGGTAAGAAAAAATTGCAAAATTATGTGTATCTGAACATAAGATATATAATATATTATTATTAAGAAAAACACAACTGTTTTTTGCAAATCGGAGGAATTATTATGAAACAGTATAAAGTAGGTATTATTGGTGCGACAGGTATGGTTGGCCAGAGATTTGCTCTCTTGCTCGAAAATCACCCTTGGTTTAAGGTAACTGCTCTTGCAGCAAGCCCACGTAGCGCAGGTAAAACTTACAAAGAATGTGTAAAAGATAGATGGGCTATGACTTCTCCAATTCCACAGTCTATGGAAGATATGATCATCATGGATGCTAGTAAGGTTGAAGAGGTTGCTGCTCTTGTTGATTTCGTATTCTGTGCTGTTGATATGAAAAAGGATGAAATCAGAGCTTTAGAAGAAGCATACGCAAAGGCTGAGTGCCCTGTTATGTCTAACAACTCTGCTCACCGTATGACAGAAGACGTTCCTATGATTATTCCAGAGATTAACGCTGACCATGCTCAGATTATTGAAGCACAGCGTAAGCGTCTCGGTACAAAGCGTGGTTTTATTTCAGTTAAATCTAACTGCTCACTTCAGAGCTACGTTCCTGCTATTCATCCACTTAAAGAGAAGTATAACGTAACAAAAGTTCTTGCTTGTACTTATCAGGCTATTTCTGGTGCAGGTAAAACTTTCGAGCGTTGGCCTGAGATGGTAGATAACGTTATCCCTTATATCGGTGGCGAAGAAGAAAAGAGCGAACAGGAACCACTTAAGATCTGGGGTAGCATCGAAGATGGTAAGATTGTTCCTACAACTGACATTTCTATTACATCACAGTGTATCCGTGTTCCTGTATCAGATGGTCACTCTGCTGCTGTGTTTATGTCATTCGGTTGTGAGAATAAACCTAGCGTTGACGAAGTTATCGCTGAGTGGACTAACTACGTTGGTCGTGCACAGGAACTTGACCTTCCATCAGCTCCTAAGCATTTCTTACATTACTTCACAGAGCCTGACCGCCCACAGATCAAGTCAGAGCGTAATTTAGAAAACGGTATGGCTGTTTCTATCGGTAGACTCAGAGAAGATACACAGTATGATATGAAGTTCGTTTGTATGTCACATAACACATTAAGAGGCGCTGCCGGCGGTGCAGTACTTATGGCTGAGCTTCTTTGTGCAGAAGGTTATCTTGATTAATCGGAGGATTTTATGAGTAAGCCAATTTTCACCGGTTCAGGTGTTGCACTTATCACTCCTATGAAGGCTGACGGAAGCGTAAACTATGATGTTTTAGCTCAGCTTCTGGAGTTCCAGATTGAAAACGGTACTGATGCTATTATCGCTTGTGGTACTACAGGCGAAGCTGCTACTCTTTCTGTTAAGGAGCACTGCGAGGTTTTATCTTTTGTTTCTGAAAAGGTAAACGGCAGAATCCCTGTTATCGCAGGTACAGGTAGTAACGATACAAGCACAGCTATCGAACTCTCTAAATCAGCACAGATTTCTGGTGCTGACGCACTTTTATGCGTTACACCATACTATAATAAAACATCACAGACAGGTTTAATTCGTCATTTTGAGACTATTGCTGACAATGTTGACCTTCCTATGATTGTTTATAATGTACCATCCCGTACAGGTTGTAATATCGCTCCAAAAACTTACGCTGAGCTTTGTAAGCACGAGAACATCGTTGCTACAAAAGAAGCTAACGGCGATATTTCTTCTGTATCACAGACACGTTCACTCTGTGGCGATAAGCTTGATATCTACTCAGGTAACGACGACCAGACAGTACCATTTATGTCACTCGGTGCTTTAGGTGTTATCTCTGTATTTGCGAACTTCTGTCCACAGGAGATGCATCAGATTTGTCAGCTTTGCCTTGACAATAACTTTGTTGAAGCTGCAAAGATGAACTTCCATTACGTAGAGCTTATGGACATTATGTTCTCTGATGTTAACCCTATTCCTGTAAAGACTGCTATGAACCTTGTTGGTTTTGATGCAGGTGAATGCAGATTACCTTTAGTTCCTATGAGCTACAGAGGCTACCACGATTTAAAGGATTGCCTCACAAAGTACAACCTTATCGGTAAATATTCTAAATGATTTCTACAGGGCGTTTGATACGCCCTGTTTTTCTAAAAAAGAGAGGGGAAGTTTAAATGACTGAAATTATACTTAATGGTTGCAACGGTAAAATGGGTGCCGCTGTTACAAAAGCTGTGCTTGAACGCAGCGACTGTAAAATTGTTGCTGGTGTTGACCTTTATGGCGATAATCTTAACTATCCTGTTTATCGTTCTTTTACTGACCTTGATATAAAAGCTGACGTGATAATTGACTTTTCTAATCCATCTGTACTTGATTCTATGCTTTCTTACGCTACTTCTACACATACACCTATGATCATTTGTACTACAGGCTTTAACGAAGCACAGGTACAGCAGATTAAGACTGCATCTGAGCAGACAGCTATTTTCTATTCAGGTAACATGTCTCTTGGTATTAATCTTATTATCGAGCTTTCAAAAAAAGCTGCGGCTGTATTTTCTAACAACTTTGATGTTGAAATAATCGAGAAGCATCACAATCAGAAAATCGATGCTCCATCAGGTACAGCTCTTATGATTGCTGATGGCATCTCTCAGGTGCTTACTGATTCTCAGTATGTTTACGACAGACATGCATATCGCAAAAAGCGTGAAAAAAATGAAATTGGTATCCACGCTGTTCGTGGCGGTACTATTGTCGGTGAACATGAAGTAATCTTCGCTGGTCACGACGAAATCCTTTCACTTAAACATCAGGCACTTTCAAAA
>JAFOED010000089.1 GCA_017380355.1 Ruminococcus sp.
AACAACGCAGGCTTTATGGCAAAAGCACCAGAAGCTGTTATCGAGAAAATCAAAGGTCAGGCTGAACGTGAGCGCGAGAAAATCGCCCTCATCAAAGCCGCTATCGCAGCATTTGATTAAGCGTCCGAGTGCCAAAGCCTTTCGATTTTCAATGTGATCGAAATCGCGCGTTAAAAAATCAAGGATATGATTTACTCCTTGATTTTAGCAAGCGATTGAGAAACAGTCGAAAATCGGAAGAGTTGCGCAGGCAAACGAGGCGTGATATTAAGCGTCCGAGTGCATGAGCCCTCATTAAATATAAACAAAACCCCGAGGATATCCTCGGGGTTTCATTTTTAGGAGCCAATATATCAAACTTCTTTTGCGTATAGCGTTACAAGTCCACGGTCTTCAATATTTTCGCACTTAAAGCTGAGTGTTTTCGTAACACTCTTACCATCTTTGAAATTCGCAGTAATTTCAAGCGCATAATCATCAGCGTTAGAATTGAATTCACTCTCAAATAACGGAGCCTCGTCGTGTTTATTCTTCTCTATATACACTTCGTGTTCGCCTTCTTCAAACTTCATTGCAAACTCAATGCCAAACTTAGGGGTACCTTTCCACTGTCCGTTTTGTATGCTTTCCTGCTGAATTTTGTAGTCAAAAGTACACGATTTTGCCCATTCGTAGCCGTTATAATAAGGTATTACAGTTTCACCATTGCTGACGAAGTCTTCCTCTGATAGTATATCAGCGTCAATCACTCCCTCAAACTTCGAATCAAAAACCAATCGACAATTTTTGACGCTATAAGTGATGCTTTCAATGTTTTCTCCCTGAATACTCAATTCTTGCGGCATAAACATTCTGCGCATTCCCATAAGATAATACGTACCTGTCATCCACATATCATCCGTAATTTCGACATTTTCATCATTAAGGTTGTAAGCTGTCTCTTCATGTTCTTCTTTATCCCAAAGTTTACTGTACTTACTCTCGCCTATCTCTTTGAAGCTCGCACCTGAGCCATAATTCACAAGCTCTCCTATCTCAACGTATACGTCAGGAGTAATCTCTGCTGCACCTACTGATATTACGAAATTATGCTCACTATCAGTTTTATTTTTGCCTCCCATCGGGATAAAACTCAGACCGATAATAAGTGCGAGCACAGCAGCTACTGCTGATGTGAATTTCAGCACCCTGCGTTTTGGTTTCTCTACAACAGTTAACTCACTTGAGGTTTCTGCTTCTTTAATGTTTTGCACAGCATCGTCAATTAAATTTTCAGGTGCTTTAATGCTATTCATAGCGTTCATATATGAATTATCTTTCATAAATTATCACCATCTTCCAGAATTGTTCTTAGTTTTTTTCTTGCTCGTTGGAGTTGTGAGCTTATCGTGTTTTTACTTTTGCCGAGAATCTGCGCGATTTCAGTGACGGTGTATTTTTCAAAGTAATACAGATATACAACGTTTCTGTAGTTTATAGGCAAGGAGAAAACCAACTCCAGCGCCGACAAATCTTCCTTTGCTTGCACAGAAAAATCAGGTTTCAGTGGCTCTGTACGGGTATTCCACGCGGATTTTCTCAGGTCTCTGCATTTGTTGATTGTAACTCTGATAAGCCAGTATTTAATGTGCACATCATCGTAAAGAGGAGCGTTTTTTGTCAGAAGTGAAATGCAAACTTCCTGAAAAATATCACTTGCATCATCCGGATTTTTCAGATTCTGCAAAGCCAGACGATATATCATATCAGCGTACGTTCTGATAATTTCTTCTGCTTTTTCTTTTTTTGCTTGTAGTTCTGACATATTTTCTCCTCCTTTCAATAATAATACGATTTTGCATCATAGAATGCGTGCATAGTCAAGAAATTTAATAAAAAAGTGCCCTCCCTGTTAAGGGAGGGACTAACACACTTTATTAACTCGTAGATTTTATGGCTTTTTTCTGCAAAACTCGCTCATACAGCAGTTTTCACACATCGCTTTTCGTGCTGTACATACAGCTCGTCCATGTAAAACAATACGATGGCAAAAATCATTCGACTCATCTTCTGGCAACAAATCACGCAGAATGAACTCTATCTTCTTCGCGTCTTTTTCTTCGTGCAGTCCAAGTCTTCGGGTGATTCTGATACAATGTGTATCCACTACCACAGCAGGCTTCTTAAAAATATCACCCATTACTAGATTGGCGGTCTTTCGACCGATTCCCGGAAGCGTGATAAGCTCTTCTAAAGTGTCGGGTACGGTAGAGTCAAAGTCATTAACGAGCATTTTTCCGAGTTCTACCAAGTCTTTTGCTTTTGTCTTATAAAGTCCGCACGATTTTATATACTCTTCAACCTCTTCATACTGAGCATCTGCAAACGCTTTTGCGTCAGGAAAACGCTCAAAAAGTGCAGGAGTCACCATATTAACTCGCGCGTCTGTACACTGGGCAGCAAGTCGTGTCGCTATAAGAAGTTGCAACGGGTCTGTATATGTCAGCGAGCATATCGCATCAGGATATTCTTTCTTCAGGGCTTCTACAGCCTGTAATGCTATCTGTTTTTTGGTCATTTTTTCACCTACTTTACAAACCAATTGTACCATATTATCTTTTTAATCTCAAATACTTTATTTTTGAAAACTATGGGTATATAATGAAGCATACTGTTTTTTTGAAAGGATACCTTATGTATCAGAATTATATTTTTGACCTTTACGGTACGCTAATTGACATTCGTACTGACGAATCAGGTGATGCTTTCTGGGGTGAGGTCGCTAAGATTTACAAAAGCCACGGAGCTGATTACACTGCCGATGAAGTGAAAGCTAACTATCATCGCATTGCTAAGTGCGAAAAACATGTAGAACACTTTTTCCATCCATTCTACAGCCATATAGAAATCCACCTTGAACACGTTTTTAAGCGCCTTTATTCACGCAAAGGCATAAACGCTACAAAGGAAATCATCGAAGATACTGCAGTTCGATTCAGAAAAGCGTCCACACAGTTTATCTGCCTCTATGATGGTGTTGTGGATTTACTCGAAAGCCTGAAAAAGGCAGGAAAGAAAGTTTATCTTCTCTCTAACGCTCAGCGCTGTTTCACTTATCCAGAACTTGTCGAACTCGATTTAGTTAAATACTTCGATGGTATCTTCATCAGCTCTGACTGCGGATGCTCTAAACCACAGAAAACTTTCTTTGAGAAACTCTTCAAAGAGTACAATCTTAAAAAAGAAGAGAGCATTATGATTGGTAACGACTGTATTTCCGATATGCAGGGAGCTAAAAGTGCCGGTATTGACGCTTTATACATTCATCAGGAAATCAGCACTCCTCTTGAGGGTCACGAGCTATACTGTAATTATAAGATTATGGACGGCGACGTAACAAAAATCAAGGAATATATTCTGAATTCTTGATTTGGAGCGCAATATGAAAGGTAAAATTTTCTCATTTATAGCACTTATTGTATCTATCGGCGCTTTTCTTACAGCAGGAGCGTTTTATATCAACAGACTCGAAAGCGAATTACCTGCTTATCCTGTTATTTTTCTGATTATTACTACGCTTCTAATTGTCATCGTTTGCTCCATCAATCACTTCATGTACTTAAGCGATGATAAGACAAACGATAAAACAGACCAGTCAGAAAAAGAAAACTAAAATATTACTATACTTTCGTATGTTTACTTCCTACGAAAAAAGACTCACGGTTTTCCGTGAGTCTTTTTTGTTTCATTTTATTTTTCAATCTTGTTTTGCAACTATGCGTTGTAAAATTGTTGCATCAAACACCTTGATTTGTCCGTCGTTGTCCATATCACAAATACTCAACTGTTCTTCGGTAAGCTCATCCATCTTAGCGATGAAACGCTGAAGCAGTGTAGCATCGAAAACAGTTATTTTGCCGTCTCCGTTAATGTCACCCATAAGTTTCTCCTCTTCACCCTCACTAGGATTTGGATCTTCACTAGGTTTCTCGCTCGGCTCTATTGGGTCTTCGCTCGGATTTTCGCTTGGATCATCAGGAACAACATCCCACTCCATCCTCTTGTTATTGAAAACACCATTTATAACAAAGTCGAGATTGTCTGTCTGGTCACCCTCAGCGCCGTTATTAAAGATTATATAGTCGTAA
>JAFOED010000090.1 GCA_017380355.1 Ruminococcus sp.
AACGTAGGTGTTGACGGTTTCCGTTTCGACGCTGCTAAGCACATCGAGCTCCCTACAGACGACGGCAACAGAAGTGACTTCTGGCCAAACGTATTAAACGGTGCACAGAGTTCTACATCAAATGAGCTCTTCTTCTACGGCGAGATTCTTAACGGTTGCGGTACAGATATCGGCAACTATACAAGATATATGAGCATTACTGACAACTTTTACAGTGATGCAGTTTTAATGGCGGCAAACAACTCAAACCCATCGGGTCTTGCAAATTCACACTACAACAAGGGCGCTGCTGCTAACAAAAACGTATTATGGGTAGAATCTCACGATACATACATGGGCGAGTCAGGTTCAGGCGGTATGCGTAACACATCAGGTGTTTCTGATGACAAGATTATCAAAGCTTGGGCTATGGTTGGTTCACGTGCAGATGCAACATCTCTCTTCTTTGCTCGTCCAGCATACAATATGGGTGATGCAAGCTCAAACACAACATACAAATCTAAGCCTGTTGCAGAAGTAAATAAGTTTAAGAACTACTTCGCTGGTCAGGGCGAATATCTCTCATGTGATGGTTCAATCGCTTACAACGAGCGTGGTACATCTGGTGTTGTTTTAGTTAACGCACATGGTACAAATGCTTCTGTTAACGTAAAAGCTAACAAAATGGCTAATGGTACATACAAAGATGCTATCACAGGTAGCACTTTCACAGTATCAAATGGCAGAATCACAGGTAATATCGGTAATACTGGTGTTGCTGTAGTATACAATCCATCTTCAACCCCTACACCAGACCCAACAGAAAAGCCAACAGAAAAGCCTACACAGACTCCAACACAGGCTCCAACACAGCCTGCTGAGAAATATCTCGTTGGTGACGTTAACTTAACAAACGATATTTCTGTTGTTGATGCAACAGTTCTTCAGAGACACATTGCTAAATCAGTTACACTCACATCAAAGCAGCTTTTAAGAGCTGACGTTGATTTAAACGGTGAAGTTACAATTGCGGATGCAACTCTTATTCAGCAGTATGTTGCAGGTATCAAAAGCACAATAAATAAATGTGGTCAGAAGATCGAGGGTAACGATCCAACTGAAGCTCCTACCCAGCCTGTATTACCAGTTGGTAACTACGTTTACTACAGAAACACAAACAACTGGTCAAACGTTCAGATTTACTACTGGAGTGACGAGAATACAAGAATGGTAGCTTGGCCTGGCGAGCAGATGAAGTCTTTAGGCGACAACGTTTATGCTGCAGAGCTTCCAAAAGACGCTAAGTACGTAATCTTTAATAATGGTCAGCAGCAGACAGACAACATCACACTTCAGGGCTTCGGTAAAATTTACGACAATGGTTCTTGGAGTGATTACGGTCAGGTTGTAGATCCTGAGCCAACACAGAATCCAACTCCAACACAGGCTCCATCATATAACACAAACGATAAGTACATCTACTATAAGAATACAAACAACTGGAGCGAAGTAAAGGTTTACTACTGGAGTGACTCAAACAAGAATATGACATCATGGCCGGGTCAGCACATGGAATCTGTTGGCAACAACGTATACAGATGTGAGATTCCTTCTGATGCTACTAAGGTTGTATTCAATAATAACAACCAGGGTGAGCAGTCTTCTGATATCAGTCTTGAGGGTTTAGGCAAGATTTATGACAACGGCTCATGGATGCCATATAATGGCTAATCATAAAATTTTGCTATAGTTTAGTCTATTTGTGGCGATTTCTTGACATTTTGACACAAAATTCATAGCAAAAATGTATAAATAAAACAGGCGTCAATTTGACATAATTACGAAAAATTAAGAATCGGGAGTGATTTTCACTCCCGATTTTATTATTTTTATCTCTCTTTTTGTTGTTAGCTATGTACAAGTTTAATCGAAAAACTTTAGTGCTTATATCCGTTGAGATTTTACGAAAGTTTATTGTACAATATTAGTGTAAGAAATGACTCTCGTGCGTGATAATAAAAGGAGAAATTGTTATGTTAAAGAGGTTTTTTAGTATAGCACTTGCTGTTTGCGTTATTTTCAGTTGTTTTATCGCTGCTGATTTTTCATTTATAGAAGCGAGTGCAGCAACTAACGAATATGGACTTGTAAGCGATGTTCAGGATGGTCAGATTTTACAGTGTTTTAACTGGTCATTCAACAATATTAAGAACAATATGTCAAAAATCGCCGCGCAGGGATTTTCAGCTATTCAGACATCTCCGATACAGGCGTCTAAAGAATCAACAAAAGAGAGCTGGAGCACATGCTCAAACTCTTTCTGGGTATATTATCAGCCGATTAATTTCAGCATCGAGACAAACTCACGCAGTGCTTTAGGTACTAAATCTGAGTTTAAGGCTATGTGTGCAGAAGCTGAGAAGTACGGCATTAAAGTTATCGTTGATACTGTTTTCAACCACCTTGCTAATGGTAATTCAGGAAACACTTTAAATTCACAGATTCCTTCAGACATAAAAAATGACTCCAGTAGCTGGCACACCTATACAACCAACATCAGCAACTATTCCAACCGCTATGATGTTACCCACTACTGTTTAGGCGGTCTTCCGGATTTAAACACAGGTTATAGCAAAATCCAGAATTACGCGACGAGTTTCTTGAAAGAATGTATCGATTGTGGCGCTGATGGTTTCCGTTTTGATGCAGCTAAGCACATAGAAACGCCATCTGACTCTTATGGTACAGGCAGTGACTTCTGGCCGAATGTTTTAAATGCAGCTACTTCTTATGCGCAGAACAACTACGGGTTTACTCCTTATTATTACGGAGAGATGCTCGATAGCACAGGCGGTGTCGATATATCTGCATATACACAGTATATGAGTGTAACCGATAACGCAGGCTCAAACAGTATCAGAAACGCGGTGAATTCAGGCAACGCTTCTGGCGCGGCAAATTCAGCTATTTTTAATGGCGCGCAGCCTAAATATACAGTTCAGTGGAATGAATCTCACGATACATACTGCGAGGGTAGCTCAAGCTATGTATCAGACACAAATTTAAAGAAAACATGGGCTATTGTGGGTTCAAGAGCTGAAGTCTGCGGAATGTATCTTGCTCGACCTGGTTCTGGTTCAACAATGCTCGGTAATGCTGACACTACAGCATGGGCAGATAAAGAAGTAAAAGCTGTAAACCAGTTCAAAAACGCTTTTGTAGGACAGAGCGAGTATTTCGCTTCTTCTGGATCTATCGCGTATGTTGAGCGTGGAACATCAGGCGTTGTTTTAGTAAATATGGGCGGTTCTTCAACATCTGTTTCAGTTACCGCTAATAAAATGGCAAGTGGTACATATATAGACCAGATTTCAGGCAACACATTTACAGTTTCAAACGGAAAAATCTCGGGAAATATCGGCTCTACTGGAATCGCGGTTGTTTATAACGCGGACGAGATAGAAATTCCGACACAGGTACCTACAGAAGTAGTAACATCAGCTCCTGTATCAGGTGAAACAAAAACTGTTTATGTAGGTGTAATAAAATATATAACAGATCATGTACCAACACTCCATTACTGGAATAATGACGGTGTATTCGGTGATGTAACCTTAAGCGCTACAGGCGAAACAGTACAGTATGCTGTAGGTTCAGATTACTGGTCAAACGAAGAAAAAACCTTCTATATCTACGAGGCGCAGATTCCTGTCGAAGCCACAAACTATAAAACATTCAACGCTAGCACAGGTGAATGTTGGGCTGAAGAAGAAGTAGAAGACAAGGATAATCAGATTACACTTGTTTTTGAATATAGCAACCTTTATCATAATTTCACAGCTACATATCCTGTAGAAGAGCCTTCTGAAGATGAAACTCAAGAGCCTACAATAGAGCCGACAGAAATCCCTACAGAAGAACCTACAGAAACTCCGACCGAAAAACCTACCGAAGTCCCAACAGAAGTGGAGACTCAGATACCGACACAGGGCGAAACAACACACGAAGCCGGTTACTATATGGTAGGTAAGTTTAATGGTGCTGATTGTTGGGGTGCAGAAACCTTAACAGAAGACAGAAAGCTATCATTAAACCCTGATGCTGAGGATGAGTATATCCTGTATTGGACATTTATTGGTGGCGATGAGCTGAAGGTGGCTTATTTCGACGGCTACAAAATCACCGACTTGTATAAGCCTGAGGGAGAGTCCACATACAAAATTGGCGAGAATTCTGACAAAGTTGGTTACTGTTCAGTTAAATTTAACCCTGCTGGTAACTCAAACTGGTCGTATAATTACTTAACAGTAAAGAGTGCACCTACAGAAGAGCCGACAGAAGGAACTTCAGAAACACCAAGTGAAGAAGAAAGCAGTGAGGCGACAGAAGAACCTACTGAAGCACCAACACAAGTTGAGTTAAGTAAAGTATCGAATATTAAGACAGAAGCAACATCAGCAACTGTAAAGTTTACATGGGATGCTTTATCTGGTGGAACAGCGTATTGGGTTTATGTTTATAACGAGAACACAGAATCGTGGATTTGTTTATCAAGTACAACAAATACCACAATGGCTGTATATAAACTCACAGCAGATACAGACTATAAGTTTAAAATAACGGCTTGTATCGATAATAAAAAGTATCTTAAGATAGAAGATGCTGACGTTATAAGTGTACACACAGCTGATGCTATAGCAACAACATCGATTACAGGAACAGCGAGCGCAACAACAGCGAGAATTACATGGGAGCCTATTGAAGGCGCACAAAAATACTGGCTGTATCGATCAAATTATGCTGATGGACCGTACTATTGTTACGCATCAACAACAGACTCGACATATCTTGTAAATAAGCTCAGACCTGAAAACGAGTATTACTTCAAGGTAGCAGCACTCACATATCAGAATGGCTTTGAGTGTTACAGCAACTATAAGGATTCACCTGTATGTGGAATAAAAACAGGTTCAGCGTCAATTATAGGCACAGTACTTACAAGTAATACAGCTACAACAGCAACAATTACTTGGCCTGAATATGAGAATTCAGATATGTACTGGGTTAAGTATTCAACAACATCAGCGGATACAAATGATGCTTCACACTGGTCAACACTTGACAAACTAACCGACAGAAAATATACAATAAAGAATCTGAAACCTGATACTGTGTATTATCTGAATATTGGTGCGAGATATTATGACCCTTATACAGGCAAAGAAGAGTTTATCGATTATATACCTGTACAGATGAGAACAGCACACTCTGATGAAAACTTCATCACGTTCACCGAGGAGAGTGAGACAAGTGTAACTCTTACATGGTCCGAAGATATACCTGATATCGCAAAAACATGGATTTATGTGTACGATTTTGAAGGAAACAGAGTAGAGATGGCAAGTACAGAAACAAATACATACACATTCAAGAAGTTAGTAGGATACAAAGACTACTTCTATGAATTAAGAATACAGGACACAAAGGGACGCTATCTCACAATTACACCAACAGGCGGTTTTGCTTACGAATAACTAAAAGAAAAGCGACAAGGATTATCCTTGTCGCTTTTTTACATTCATATTAAGTTTTCGTATTCATCAAATTTATATCCGATGTTGTCTTTACTGTGACTGTCGCTTGATAAAATAAACCTTGCACCCTTGCCTTTTAAATAGTTATAAATACAAGAAGATGGGTAAGGGGCGGTGCGGTAACCGCGAGAAATGGCACCAGTGTTAATTTCGAACAATTTGTTATGTGCGAGTAGTTTATCGCACGCTTTTTCATAAGAATGAATATATCGCTCATCTTTTTCATCAAAAAGCTTTCCGTCTTCGTTAAACTTTGTGATCAAATCGATATGTCCGATAATGTCACAGTTAGTTTTTGTTACTACCTGAGAAACTGTGTTGTAATAAAGCTCAATTAGTGCGTAAATATCACCATTGAAGTGTTTATTAGCAGCTTTTAAGAGAATTTCTTTACTTTCGTCAACAGGAATGTAAGTGTTCTCGATTTTTAAATAGTGTACTGAACCTATGATGTAGTCAAAATCTTGCGTTTTTGCATCAGAAAAGAAGTCCTGTTCAATACCACAACAAATCTTGATTTTATCATTGTACTTTATTTTTAAAAGGTTGATTTCATCGATATATTTTTGATAACTCGACTTATCCATACAGTAACTCAAATCAAAAGTGGTATAGGAGTGATCAGAGATACCTACTGCTTCAAAACCTTTATCTATTGCGCTTTTTATAATATCTTCAATCGAGTTTAAGCCATCGCTGTATGTAGAGTGAATATGTAAATCCACTTTTCTCATTGTGTCATTTTCTCCTGTTTTACCTTGTGGTCGATAACGTGACGAGAAGCAAGCTCATCGTGTATATCTTCTAATGCAATACCCTGTTCAATCATAAGTACCATTACGTGGTAAGCGAGGTCAGCTATTTCGTAAATAGTTTCTTTCTTATCGTCAGCTTTAGCAGCGATAATAACTTCAGTACACTCTTCGCCAACTTTCTTTAAAATTTTATCTAGACCTTTTTCGAAAAGATATGTTGTGTATGAACCTTCAACTTTATCTTTTTTACGGCCTTCGATGAGTTCGATTAAACCCTGATATGAGAATTCGTGACGATCTTCACTCTGGAAAACTTCGTTGTTGAAACAAGAAGTTGTACCTAAGTGGCATGCAGGACCTTCAGGTTCAACCATAACGACAAGAGCGTCGTTATCGCAATCAGATGTGATTGAAACGATATGCTGATAGTTTCCGCTGGTTTCACCTTTAAGCCACAATTCTTGTCTTGAACGGCTGTAAAAACATGTAAGCTCTTTCTCTAAAGAGATTTGAAGACTTTCTTTGTTCATATATGCTAAAGTTAGAACTTTTTTTGTTTTCGCATCAACAATAATTGCAGGGATTAAACCCTTTTCATCAAATTTAAGTTTTTCAATATCGAACATAATATTCTCCTGATTATTTAATTCTTGTATTAATATTTGCTTTTACCATTTCAGCTTTCAAATCGGATATTTTGACTTCACCGAAGTGGAAGATAGAAGCAGCTAAACCTGCATCAACCTTTGGCAGAGTGTGAAACAGTGTAATGAAATCCTCTATTTTTCCTGCACCACCAGATGCGATAACAGGTACGTTTACTGCGTTGCAAACAGCTTCGAGCATTTCAAGGTCAAAGCCTTTTTTTACACCATCTGTGTCGATTGAGTTTAGCACAACTTCACCTGCGCCGTTTCCTACACAGCGTTTTATCCACTCGATAGCTTCCATACCAGTGTTTTCTCGTCCGCCTTTAGCAAAAACTCTGAACACACCATCAACTCGCTTAACGTCTGCAGAAATTACTACACACTGGTCGCCGTAGAGTTTAGCAGCTTCGTAAATGAGATCAGGGTTTCTTATCGCTCCCGAATTTACTGAAACTTTATCAGCACCACACTTTAAAACTCTATCGAAATCATCAAGCGTATTAATACCGCCACCAACAGTGAGCGGAATAAAAACACTTTTTGCAGTCTCACACAGAATATCTGTGAAGAGTTTTCTGCCATCTGAAGAGGCGGTTATGTCATAAAAAACAAGCTCATCAGCGCCACACTCGCTATAATATTTTGCAAGACTGATAGGGGAGGAAACATCGTTTAAACCCTCAAAGTTCACTCCCTTTACAACTCTACCGTCTTTAACATCGAGGCACGGAATAATTCTTTTCGTAATCATATCGCCACCTCGATAGCTTCTTTAAGATTGATTGCACCTGTGTAGTAAGCTTTTCCTATAATAGCACCGTAGATATCGAGTTTGCGTAGTTTTTCTACATCCTCGATAGAAGAAACACCGCCTGAAGCTATAATCTGGATGTTGAATTTCTCGCTTAATTCTTTGTACAGTTCGTGGTTTGTGCCTTGCATAGCACCATCTTTAGAAATGTCTGTACAGATAATTGTTGAAACTCCTAGTTTTTCAAGTTTTTCACAGAAAGTGAGTGCTTCCAGTTCTGATTTTTCTGTCCAACCTTTTATAGCAACGTAGCCATCTTTAATGTCGATACCAACAGCTATTTTGTTGCCATATTTATTAACTGCTTCTTCTAAAAAAGCAGGATCTGTTACTGCGGCAGTACCAAGAATAACTCTATCGATTCCACAATCTATATATTTATCTATTACATCCATATCACGGATACCACCACCGATTTCACAGAAAAGAGAAGTGGTTTCTTTAATGTTTCTAACTACATCAAAATTAGGAGTAGTTCCAAGCTTAGCGCCCTCTAAATCAACAAGATGAATGTGTGTAGCACCATTTGCTTTAAAGTCATTTGCAACCTCAACCGGATTATCGTTGTAGATAGTCATCTGATTATAGTCACCTTTAAACAGACGGACGGCTTTTTTATTATATAAGTCGATTGCTGGATAAATTAACATAAAAAGCCCTCCTTTAAGTTTACGAATGCCTTTAATATTGAAAGTCCTACTTTACCACTTTTTTCAGGATGGAACTGGCATCCGAACACATTTTTATTTGCTACTGCAGCTGTAAGTTCTGCGCCATATTCAGTGGTAGCGATAACAGAATTTTCACAGTTTTTAGCGTAATATGAGTGAACGAAATAAACGCAGTCACCATCTTCGATATTAGAGAAGATAGGAGATGGCTCACCTATAAATTTTAGCGCATTCCATCCGATATGAGGAATCTTAAGCGACTCATCTACATCATCTTTAATAGGCACAACTTCGCCTTTAATAAGAGAGAGACCTTTGTGTTCGCCATATTCGTAGCTTTTATCAAACAATAACTGCATGCCAAGACAAATACCCATTAAAGGTTTACCGTTATTTGCAAGTTCTTTTATGAATTTATCAAGACCACTTTCTCTAAGTTTTCTAGCGGCATCTTCAAACGCTCCAACACCAGGTAAAATGATCTGGTCAGCATTTTTAAGTTCTTCTTTATCAGCTGTGACGATAACATCCGCACCAATAGCCTTTAGTGAGCTTTTCAGCGAAAAGAGGTTACCAACACCGTAATCAATAATTGCAACCATTATAAAACACCTTTTGTTGAGAGAATTTCATCCGCGAATCTCTCGTCAATTTTAACTGCATCTTTCATACTTCTCGCTACTGATTTGAACGCGCCCTCAATAATGTGGTGTGAGTTTGTTCCATCAAGCTGTTTAATGTGAAGTGTACACTCTGCGCTTCTTACAAAACCAAGCCAGAATTCTTCTACAAGCTCTGTGTCGAAATTGCCTACCTTTTGAGTAGGAATCTGCAAATCATAATTCAAATAACTTCTGCCTGAGAAATCAACAGCAGAGAGGATGAGAGTTTCGTCCATAGGCAAAATCATATTACCATATCTGATGATTCCTTTTTTATCTTTAAGAGCTTCTTTGAAAGCAAGACCTAAAGTAATACCGATATCTTCAACTGTATGATGGTCATCAACATATGTATCACCGTCGCATTTTACAGTGAGGTCAAAACGTCCGTGTTTAGCAAAAAGAGTCAGCATATGGTCTAAAAAACCACATCCCGAATCTATAGTGCTTTCACCGCTACCATCGAGATTAATAGTTAACTTAATGTCTGTTTCTGCAGTTTTTCTGGTTAAAGTTGCTGTTCTCATTTTAATTCCTCCAGAACTTCTTTTAACTTTTCAATAAATATAGCCATTTGTTCGTCGCTACCGATAGTGATTCTGTTGTATTCAGTGAGCTTATCAGTATCAAAATGACGAACTAAAACACCTTTTTCTTTAAGTTTAAGGTAAATTTCTTTGCCACTATAATCAGGGTGTTTAGCAAAAAGGAAGTTAGTTAGTGAATCAGTCATAACAAAACCGAGATTTTTTAGTTCGTTTTCAGTCCACTCTCTTGTTTTTATAATCTTTTTGCAGTTAGTATTAAAGTACTCATTGTTTTTTAAAGCACCTATGCCAGCTGCCATAGTAACAGAGTTTACATTATACGGGTTAGTTGAGTATCTGACTGTGTTTAAATCTGTGATGATTTCTTTGCTTGCGATACCAAACCCAAGTCTGCCACCAGCTAAACTTCTTGATTTAGAGAAAGTCTGAGTAACTAATAAATTCGGATATTTTTTGGTGAGTTTAACTGCGCTTTCAGCACCAAAATCAACGTAAGCTTCATCTATAACAACAATGTTGTCAGGGTTAGAAACAACGATTTCTTCGATTTTCTCTAAGCTCAGAGCAATGCCTGTAGGTGCATTTGGGTTAGCAATAAAAACAGTTCCGTTTGCGTTTTTGTAGTCATCAACACAAATGGTGAAATCGTTATTAAGTGGAATAACCTTGCTAGGTACGTTGTTAATCTGAGCGAACACCTTGTAGAATCCGTATGTAATATCAGCGAAAACTGCAGGAGTATCATTGTCACAGAAAGCCATAAAAGCGAAATTCAGTATTTCATCAGAGCCGTTAGTAAAAATGATTTCATCCTCACTGACGTTAAACCTTTCAGCAGCTGTTTTTACAAGCTCACTACAAGTAGGGTCAGAATAAAGCTCAAGGTTACAAGCGGCTCTCTGAGCTAAATCAATAGCAAGTGGGGAAGGCTTATATGGTGATTCGTTTGTATTTAGTTTTATATACTGTGTGTCTTTTGGTTGTTCACCCGGTGTGTAAGGTACAAGTGAACTGTATTTTTCGCTGAAAAAACGGCTCAAAATTATTCCTCCGTACGTATAGTAGCGCTTTTAGCGTGTGCTGTAAGTCCTTCTTTTGTAGCAAAGAATGCTACGTCGTCAGCTACTCGCTTTAATGCTTCTTTAGTATAGTAAGTGTACTGTGTTTTTTTAACAAAATCGTCTACTGAAAGCGGACTTGAGAATTTCGCAGTACCTGACGTAGGTAATGTATGGTTAGGACCTGCATAGTAGTCACCTAAAGCTTCAGGACAGTTTCTACCCATAAAGATTGAGCCTGCATGACGGATGCTGTCAAGGTAATCAAACGGGTTGTCTACGCAAAGCTCTAAGTGTTCAGGTGCGATTTCGTTAGAAATTTCGATAGCAAAATCGAGAGTATCGGCAACGATTATTTTTCCGTTGTTATCTATGGAAGCTCGAGCAATTTCACTTCTTTCTAATAATGGGATCTGTACTTCTAATTCATTTTGTACAGCAAGTGCTAATTCGTAAGATTCAGTAACGAGCACAGCACTCGCCATTTTATCATGTTCTGCCTGAGAAAGCAAATCTGCTGCAATATGTGATGGGTTACTGTATTTGTCTGCAACTATGAGTATTTCACTTGGACCTGCAATCATATCGATTGATACTTGTCCGAAGACCTGTTTTTTAGCTTCAGCTACGAAAGCGTTACCAGGACCAACTATTTTATCAACTTTAGGAATAGTCTCGGTACCATATGCGAGAGCTGCTACAGCCTGAGCACCGCCAACTTTAAAGATTTTGTCAACGCCAGCTATTTTGGCGGCAGCTAGAATTACAGGGTTAACCTTGCCATTGCTCTGTGGTGGTGTTACCATCACCACTTCTTTACATCCAGCAATCTTTGCAGGAATCGAGTCCATTAAAACGGTTGAAGGATATGCAGCTGTGCCGCCTGGTACATATAGTCCAGCTTTGTCAACCGGAATAATCTTCTGTCCAATAACGATTCCATTTTCATCGTTGATAATAAAACTGTTTCTGACTTGCTTTTCGTGAAACTTTCTAATATTCTTTGCTGCATTTTCGAGTATTTCGAGAAATTTTGGTTCGACTAAGTTTACTGCTTCTTCAATTTCTTCTTCAGTTACGAGTAAAGAAGAGAGTTTAGCGTTGTCGAATTTTTCGCAGTATTCGTAAATTGCTTTATCGCCATTTGTTCGTACATTGTGGATAATATCAGAAACTATTTGCTCAACATTCATAGTAGCCTGCGTACGGGCAAATATAGTTTCTTTATCTACTTCGTTATATTTTAAAATGCTTATCATTTTAAGCCTCCAGTTGTTTGCTTATCTCTTCAGCAATTTTTGTGATTTGCTCGTTTTTGAAGATATAACTACTCTTATTGGCAATTAAACGAGCACTTATAGGAACGATTGTTTCAAAAACCTCAAGGTTGTTTTCTTTGAGTGTAGTTCCGGTCTCAACAATGTCGACGATTACGTCAGACAAGTCTAGGATAGGGGCGATTTCGATTGATCCATTAAGATGTATGATATCGATATCGCGGCCTTTTGACATATAATATTGCTGAGCTATATTAGTGAACTTTGTTGCAACTCGCAAAGTTTTCTGTGGATTATCCCTGAAATCTTTTTTAGCAGCAACAGCCATTCTGCATTTACCTAAATCAAGGTCGAGTAATTCGTAAACCTCAGGTTCATATTCTAAAAGTATATCTTTACCTGCGACACCGATGTCGGCTGCGCCTCTTTCAACATAAATAGCAACGTCAGATGGTTTAACCCAGAAATAGCGCACCATTGTTTCTTCGTTTTCAAAGATTAATTTACGATTGTTTTCTTTGATAGATGGACACTCGAAACCGGCTTTTTCAAACATATTGTATACTTTTTCGCCAAGTCTGCCTTTTGGTAAAGCAACATTAAGCATTTTCTTCATCGGTGTTCACCTCGCGTTCGATAAGATTAACGATTTCTTTAAATTTAAGATTATCAGGAATATTTTTGCACGCTAATACAGATAAACCTTTTTTATGTATTTCGCTAACAGTAGAAGATACAGTAGTAGGATTTGTGTTAGCGCCGTAGATTGCAACAACATCTACATCACAATCACTTTCAATATTGTCAAGTCTTTCGAGCATATCAAGGTAAACGGCGAAACCTATTGCTTTAGATTTACGCTTCATTTTCTCCATAAGCTTGTCATATTGACCACCGCTTAATACGCTTGAAGGAATACCTTCGATAAACCCTTTAAAAACTATCGTGTTGTAGTAATGTGTATCAGATACTACAGAGAAGTCGATCTTGATCATATCATCGGAATCGTCTAAGGTGTTTAAAATCTGAGATAATTCGTCAATACTTTCTTTACAATCTAAATCACTTAAAAGATTGTAAAGATAAGGGAGAACACTAGCTTTATCGCCTGAAGTATTAATGATGTTTTTTATAATTTCAGTTTTACTGTCATCTAGTTCGATTTCAGCACAGATTTTGTTAAGCTCGTGTGTATTCTTTTCGCTGATGAGTTTTAAAATATTTTGTCTGGCGTATGAAGGGATGTTAAAAGCGTCAAAAACAGAAGTTAATATACCTAAGTGTGAAATGTATAAAACGCTGTTAACGGAAATTGCTTTTAAACTCTTACATGCCAAAGAAAGCACTTCACTAGTGTTATAAATATCAACATCGCCAAAACACTCAAGGCCTACCTGCATTATTTCCTTAAAACTATGAGTACCTTTTGAGATTCTGTATACATTTTCATTATAATAAACTTTCTGTACAGACATTGGGGTATCTTTTGAGTTTTTAATTATAGATAATGTAACGTCTGGCTTTAACGCCATAAGCTTACCGTTTGTGTCAGTAAATGTTATAATACTGTCAGAAATAAGAAAGTCTTTGTTATGTGCATAAAGGTCGTACTCTTCAAATTTACTCATTCTGTATGGTGAATAACCGCACTTACTGTAGAGTGATCTTAATTTAAAGATAACCTTTTCGCTGTAATTTAATGCAAATTCTGGTGTGTTCATTATTATTCCTCCGTAAGGTTGAGTCTGTCAATAGCTGTTTTGTAACCGCCTGCACCATAATTTAGGCATTTGCTGACTCTACCGATAGTAGCGGTACTGACGTCAACTTTTTCTGTGATTTTCTGATAACTGTAACCTTTAGAAAGAAGAATAGCAGTATCTAGTCTCTGAGCCAAATCCTGAATCTCCTTTATTGTGCAGATATCATCAAAGTATGCGTAGCACTCATCGATAGTCTCTAAGTTTAATATAGTTTGAAATAATCTGTCAACAGATTCGCATCGATATTTCATAATTTTTACCTCTTAAATTTAGTGTTTTAACATAATAGCACTTTAGCGTGATGAAGTCAATAGTGAAATTAACAAATTATTTTCTTTTTTCTGTTTTTTCTTATATAGATTTAATTTGTCGAGGAATTACAATATAATGTTTATATACTTTATTTGGAGTGGTATTTTTGGTTTCTTTTGAGAGTGATTATATACAGGGTGCACACGAAAAAGTGCTTGAAAAACTTTTTCAGACAAATATGGAAGCTCATAGCGGATATGGGGAAGATGTATATACAAAATTTGCTAAAGAAAAGATTTTATCATCGTGTAATCTAAGTCCTGAAGATTCAAATGTTTTCTTCCTTTGCGGAGGTACACAGACAAATCAGATTGTTATCGATACTCTTCTTAAACCTTTTGAAGGTGTTTTATGTGCTGATACTGGACACATCAACACTCATGAAGCAGGAGCGATAGAATTTTGTGGTCATAAAGTGCTGAC
>JAFOED010000091.1 GCA_017380355.1 Ruminococcus sp.
AATCAGTTAGCTGAAGATAAACTAACTGATCAGTTAACATTAAAAGAGTTTGTAGACCCGTTCACGGGTAGCGTGAACAAATAGGCAAAAAGAAACCCCTTAAGGGGTAGCCTGAGATAGTAATGCGGTCGGCAAACTATTAAGTACCCCTTGAGGGGATATGCTTGTAAAATGCCCTTATAGGGCTTACTCAAGCCTCCGGCTTAGCCGGAGGTTCTGACTATCTGAAATTTGGTATGATATTTTTGTCTTTGATATCGTGGAGTCTGTCGTAACTGTCAGCGTCAACAATAACAAGAGCTGAGTGAGGTCTGATTTCAAAGTTATTATCAAAAGCTCTGATAGCTTCACCGGACGCGATGTCATGGTCAGCAATAACATACCATCTGTTAGGTAATTCGTATTTTGATTTGAGTTCAAAACTGCACTTTTCTTCAGTGTTGTTAAGCACAATAGCCATATATTTGTATTCGTTAGGACCACCATCGAGGTTTGCCATAGTACCTGCGATTACTTTACCGTTGTAAGTCATATATGTCTTGTGAACAGCGTCTTCTGAAGCAAGGGTGAGAAGTGAGAATTTCTTTCTGATAGCGATTAAACCTTTGTAGTAATCTACGAGGTCTTTGTAAGTGATTGTTCTCTGCCAATCAATAGAGTTTACGCTGTCAGGTGAACGATAAGAGTTGTGATCACCCTTCTTAGTACGAGCGAATTCTTCACCAGCGAGCATAAACGGCACACCTAATGACATAAGAACGAAAGCTGCACTAAGTTTATTCTGATTGATAATTTTAGGGTCTGTAGTATCATAATCTGAACAACACCAGTTTGATTTTAAGAGTTTATCCCACAGCGTGAGGTTATCGTGTGCTGATGCGTATGTTATACACTGTGATGGACGCTTAGCCCATCTACCGAATGTGTCACTTGAAGCACCTAGCATACCTGCTAAAACTTTATAAGTGTCGAAGTTCGCACCCTGAATATAACCCTTTGTATCATCATCAGAACCACCCTTGATACCGTTGCGCATATCGTCGTTGAACATACCGATTCTGCTAGATAACTTTTTGGCATTTCCCTTCGAACAGCAATCATCGCCTGAAATACCGTTGTCACCATTGTCAGCGGTCCAAGGCTCACCATACATAAGGATTCTTTTGTCAATTTTATCGAGCTCTTCGCGGATGAGATTCATAGTCTCGTAATCGTGACAAGCCATAAGGTCAAATCTGAAACCATCAATGTGGTATTCTTCTGTCCAGTATCTTACTGAGTCAATCATAAATTTTCTGAACATAACCTTTTCACTTGCTGTAACGTTACCACAGCCCGCACTGTTTAAATATCTGTTTCCTTGCTTTCTGAAGTAGTAATTAGGAACAGTTTTTTCAAAACATGAGTCGCCGCCTGAGTACATATGATTATATACCACGTCCATAATAACGCCGATACCTGCGTCATGGAGCGCTTTTACCATCTGCTTGAACTCTTTGATTCTGACTTCACCGTGGTATGGGTCTGTTGAGTATGAACCCTCAGGAACATTGTAGTTTACAGGATCATAGCCCCAGTTGTATTCAACGCCTGTTGCTTCGTCAACAGAGCCGAAGTCGAATACAGGGTTTAACTGTACGTGAGTGATGCCGAGTTCTTTTAAGTAGCTGACACATGTAGGTGCATTAGTATTTGGTACTTTTGTATCCATTTCTGTGAAAGCGAGGTATGTTCCTCTGTGTTCTTTAGAAACACCGCTTGTGTTAGAAGAAGAAAAGTCTCTTACGTGGATTTCCCACACGATTGCTTTAGTCTGTTCGTCAACAAAAATGTGTTTATCTTTATCCCAACCATCTGGGTTAGTACGCTCAAGGTCAACAACCATCGAACGTGCTGAGTTCACACCGGTTGCTTTTGAATACACGTCCTGTGTTTCTGAGCTAACGTTACCATTCTGTACTACGTATGTGTAGTATACACCGTGAAGGTCGCCATCGATAGTAGTGCTCCATACACCGGTCTGATAATCGTAGTACATCTGGTTGATTGATAGTACAGTAGCGCCATCTTCTAGGTATGAACCTGTGGAGTATAGCTTAAGCAGCACCTGACTAGCTGAAGGTGCCCATACTTTAAAAGTGGTTTTCTCCTTTGAATAAGTAAAACCAAGGTCGTTTTTATCATACGTATTGTAGATTTCGTCCTTGTTTGAATAAAATTTAGTAATCATATTGTGCCTCCTGGAAATTTGCTTAGGTCGCAATCAATATCCATTTTATCATTTTTTAGATAAATTTCAATAAAAAATTTATACTCTATTCATTTTTTTTAAAATTTTTAAAGATATTATTCTGTATTAGAAAAAAAGACTTGTATATTCAGACAAAAAGTGATATTATATATGTCAAAATATAAAAAGGAAGTGTTTTTCGTTGAAAAAAGTTAAGAGTATTCTTAACCATATATTCATCGACGGCCTTTCAGGAATGGCCCTCGGTCTGTTTGCTACACTTATCGTAGGTACTATTCTAGGTCAGATCGGCTCTTATATTCCTGGTGTAGTCGGGCAATTCATCGTTTACGTAGCTACTATTGCTAAATCTCTGATGGGTGCAGGTATCGGTGTTAGCGTTGCTGCTAAGTATAAGTATAGCCCACTCGTTTCTGTTTCAGGTGGTGTGGTTGGTTTTATCGGTGCTTTTTCTGCTAACATTGTTAACGGATCTTTCTTCCCACCAACAGGCGGCATCGCTATCGGTGGTGTAGGTGACCCGCTGTGTGCTTTTATTGCCGCTTTGATTGCTATAGAAATCGGTAATTTAGTATCGGGTAAAACTAAGCTGGATATTCTTCTCACACCTTTAGTAACTATAGGCGTCGGTACTGTGGTTGCTCTTTTATGCGGTCCTTATATATCTTATGTAACAACCGCTTTAGGTGAGCTTATACAATTTGCGACAGAACAGCAACCGTTCATTATGGGTATTCTGATTTCTGTTCTTATGGGTATTTTCCTTACTTTACCTATCAGTTCAGCAGCAATTGCGGTTATTATCGGACTTTCGGGTATCGCAGGCGGTGCTGCTGTTGTCGGTTGTTCTGCACAGATGATTGGCTTTGCTGTTATGAGCTACAGAGAGAATAAGTTCGGTGGTTTAATCGCACAAGGCGTCGGCACATCTATGATTCAGATGCCTAATATCGTAAAGAAACCTGTTGTATGGATTCCGCCTATAATCACTAGTGCGATTTTAGGTCCGATTTCCACATGTGTGCTGAAGATGACTTGTGATGCATCAGGTGCCGGAATGGGAACTTCAGGTTTAGTTGGTCAGCTTGTTACATATTCTTCGATGGTTAATAGTGGCGTTTCACCGCTAGTTACTATTATCGAGATTGTGATTATGCACTTTGTTGCTCCTGCTGTTATCACTTTGGCTATCAGCGAGGGTATGAGAAAACTTAAAATCATCAAATTTGGTGATTTGAAATTAGATTATTAATTTTTTTAGGATTGGTGTTTAATATGAAAAAAACTATTATTTCTTTATTATGTGTTCTTTCAATTGTTCTTGTATCAGTACTTTTCGCTGGTTGTGGTGGCGTAGAGAAGGAATACGAGTACAACACAGAGATTATTTCTGTTGATAATGGTCCTGTTGAGGGTGAACCTGAAATCGAAAAAATTACAGGCTTTGTAGAAGATAAAGAGCAGACTTTTGTTGAGCTTCCTTTTGCTGTGGATGACACAGGCCTCGAAATTATCGCTGTTGGTAGCTATACAGGTGTTTATAGCGACGGCGCTGATGGCTCACAAGCAGAAAACGCTCTTGCACTTGTTGTTAAGAACACTAGCGATAAGGTTATTTCTTACTCAACATTCACTATTGAGTATGCAAGTGATAAATTTGCTACATTCAGCCCTACAAACTTACCACAGAATCAATCATCAATTGTATTTGCAAACAACACTCCTGTTGATTACAAAGATGTGAAGAAATTTGAGTGCACAGATTCTATGTGTGTTCCAACTGACGAGCTTCCACTTCTGAAAGTGTTGTTGGCGTTGACTTTAAAGACGGTGAGTTTATTATTACTAACCTCACAAATGATGATTTAGGCGATGTTTACGTTAGATATAAGAACTCCTCTGAGGGTAACGCTTATCTTGGCGGTATAACATATTCAGCTATGGTTCAGGATCTTAAGGGTTATGAAACAAAGAAAGTACAAGCTAAGAATTTCGACCCTGAAACAAGTGTTATCATCGCTGTTGAAAATATCGAAATCTAATTAACTCTAATAAATTAAAGACGTTCGTACAAACGGACGTCTTTTTTATTTACAAAAACACCGCTGTATGTTATAATATACGCGTAAAAATATGTATACGAGGTACTATTATGTGTGAAGTTGAAAATGTAGTTGAAAAAGATCCAGTAGAAGTTAATTCTATCTCCAGATACAAAAAGCGTGAACAGGCTTTTATTTTAAGCTTTGAAACACTTTTCTCGGATACTGAAATCGACGAGCTTGCTGACAATGCTGTTGATGGTAACGACGAGTATATGAGCGATTACGCTATTATGTGTGCTAAGGGTATTCTCGCTAATGCTGAGGAGATTGATGCTCTTATCTCTAAGAATCTGAAAAAGGGTTGGAAAATCAGCCGTATTTCTAAGGTTTCTTACACGTTAATTCGTCTAGCTATTTTTGAAATGCTCTATGTCGAGGATGTTCCTGTTTCAGTTTCTATCAACGAAGCTGTTGAACTTGCTAAGAAATATTCTGTGCCTGACGATAGTGCATTCGTAAACGGTGTACTCGGCGCTGCAGCTAAAGAAATCGGCAATGAGTAAGTTTTTAGGAATCGATACGAGCAACTATACCACATCTGTCGCTTTGTATGACGATGAAACCAATGAGTGTATAAATAAGCGTAAGCTTTTGCCAGTAAAAAGTGGTGAGCTTGGAGTCCGTCAGTCAGACGCTGTGTTTCACCACACTCAGCAATTGCCTGTGCTAGTCGAAGAGTTGTTTTCTGAAGCTAATATTGACAAAAGCGAGATAAAAGCTGTAGGAGCTTCTTTTACACCGCGTAAGATGGATGGCTCGTATATGCCTTGTTTTACTGTCGGAAGTGGGTTCGCGCGTTCTTTAAGCGCTATTTTGAAGGTCCCTCTTTATGAGCTTTCTCATCAGCAGGGCCATATAGCTGCAGCTATCTATTCGACATCGAGATTCGATTTGATTGATAAGAAGTTTCTTGCTTTTCACGTTAGCGGTGGTACTACTGATGCTTTGCTTGTGAACGCTAATAGTAAAGAAAACGAGATTTTGCCCGTACAGCTTGTTGGTAAAACGTTAGACTTAAACGCAGGTCAGCTTGTTGATCGAGTCGGACTTACACTATCTTGTACATTCCCGTGTGGTAAAGAACTTGAACAGTTAGCACTTGCGTGTTTGCAGGATATTAAAGTCAGACCTACACTTAAAGATTGCGATTGCTGTCTGAGTGGTGTCGAAAATATTTGTAAAAAACTTCTTGATAGCGGAAGTGATAAATCTTACATTGCTGCTTTGTGCTTAAAGCATATCGAAGAAACCCTTCTTCTTATGACTAATCGTATTTTAGATAAATACGGAGATATGCCTGTCATTTTTGCTGGAGGGGTTATGTCTAACTCAATTATAAGAAATAACTTAACTAAAAAACTACCTTGTACTTTCTGTGAACCGCAGTATTCTACTGATAACGCCTGCGGTATCGCTTTTTTAACTTCTATACTTAATAATCGGAAATAAAATGATAAATACACCAAAAATTCTGACTGTTTCACAATTGAATTTTTATTTGAAATCCTCGCTTGATAATGACCCGAGACTTCAGTTTCTGCTTTTAGAAGGCGAGATTTCTAATTTAACTGACCATTACAGTAGCGGTCACATCTACTTTTCGCTCAAAGATAGCAAAAGTGTTGTTCGTGCTGTGATGTTCTCTTTTGCTGCGAAAAATCTTAAATTTAAGCCACAAAACGGAATGAAAGTTTTAGTGCGTGGCAGAGTTACTGTCTATGAGCCTAGTGG
>JAFOED010000092.1 GCA_017380355.1 Ruminococcus sp.
ACAACCGTCTTGCCTTTGCCTAAGATTTTCGCCATACGCATAGCTGCAGCTACATTTGTTCCACTACTGATACCGCACATAATACCCTCTTTTGATGCTAAGTCTTTAGACGTCTGAAGCGCTTCTTCATCCTTGATGATGCAAACATCGTCGTAAATCTCAGTATTAAGAATATCAGGAATAAGACCGTCGCCAATACCCATCTGTACGTGTGTACCGATCGAACCACCTGACAGAATAGCTGCGTTTTCAGGTTCAACAGCCCAGATAACCATATCAGGATTCTCTTTCTTTAAAGTTTCACCGATACCTGTAATAGTACCACCTGTGCCGATACCAGAACAAAAGCCGTGAATAGGCGCGTTAACCTGCTCTAAAATTTCTTTGCCAGTTCCCTTTCGCTGAATCTCAGGGTTAGCAGGATTTTCAAACTGCTGTGGCACAAAGACGTTTTCATTTTCTGCTTTCATAGTAAGAGCTATATTAAGACACTCTTCGATACAGTCGCCAATATTTCCTGCGTCGTGAACGAGAATAACCTCTGCACCGTAATGCTCAACGAGCATTCTACGCTCTTCACTTACTGAGTCAGGCATAATAATCTTAACTTTAAGTCCGAGTACTGCTCCGACAAGAGCCAGACCAATACCCTGATTACCCGAAGTAGGCTCAACTATAATAGTATCTTTATTGATAAGTCCTCTGTCCTGAGCATCTTTAATCATATTATATGCAGTACGGGTTTTGATTGAACCACCGACATTAAGTCCCTCAAATTTAACGAGGATGTCAGCGTCGTTTTCTCCTGTCATATGCTGAAGCTTGATGATAGGAGTATTACCCATAGCTTCTAAAATGTTATTACAAACCATAAATTTACCTCATTTACATTACTAGTTTCGTATTATACTATATTTTTCTTTGTAATGCAATGTGCAAATAAATAAAAAAGGCATCGATTCAGCCGATGCCCTTAAAAGCTTATTTATAATACATATAAACGTTGCACTTAAGCATACCGTTGTAGAGTTTTCTGCGCTTATCAGCACTTCTTTTGAAGCATTTTTCAAAGTCATCATCTGGGCTGATAACTGTATAGCTGTAATGAGGTTTCTTTACAAACTTCTCACCCATAACGGTATAAAGATGCTCTGCTTCCTTAACATCGAGCAAGCGCTCACCGTATGGCGGATTTGTAACAACACATAAGAACTCTTCGTCACTTTCAAAATCAACAATATCGCGGTTAGAGAATGCAATTCTGTCAGAAACTCCTGCTTTTTCAGCATTTTCTCTTGCAACTTTCAGCGCTTCATCATCGATATCAAAACCAAAAGCTTTAAAACTGCAATCGCGGTTTTCTAATGAACGAGCGCGCTCTCGCTCACTCTCCCACGCAGATTTATCGGCATAAGACCAGGTTTCAGCGATAAAACTACGGTTGACACCAGGCATTATGTTAAGCGCTTTAAGTGCTGCTTCGATTAGAATAGTACCGCTTCCACAAAACGGGTCACAAACAACGTGATTCCTGCGCACACGGGATAAATCGACCATAGCAGCAGCTAAAGTTTCTCTTATAGGTGCAGCATTAGCGTTTTCTCTGTATCCGCGTTTGTGAAGTCCTTCTCCTGATGTATCAATCATAATGCTTACTTTATCTTTAATAATAAGAAACTGGATTTTATGTACAGCACCGCTTTCTTCAAACCATTCGGTGTTGTATGTTTTCTTAAGATTCTCAACAATAGCTTTTTTTATGATTTTCTGACACGCAGGAATCGAGCTAAGTGCTGAATTAATAGAACTACCCTTAACCGGAAAAGCTTCATCTTTCGATATAAACTTTGACCAGTTAACTTTACTTACACCATTAAAAAGCTCTTCAAAAGTAGTGGCTCTAAACTCAGAAACCAAAATCAGAACTCGTTCAGCGTAGCGTGAACACAAATTAGCTCGAGCAAGAGTTTTCTCATCACCATCAAAAAGCACACGTCCGTTTTCAGCTCTGACGTTTTCTATTTCGTGGAATCGCAGTTCGTTTGCGACTAAGCCCTCAAGTCCTAAAAGACAGGTTGCACAAAAAGTCATTTATATCTCCTCAAAAATACAGGCGGAAGAAAACTTCCGCCTGCTTAAACTCATTATATATATCAATCATCAAGTGTAGGCTCTAAAAGTCCGTAAGCACCGTCGTCACGAGTGTAAACAACGTTTACTTCACCTGAGTCAACATTAGTGAACATATAGAACTTGTGTCCTAAAAGGTTCATCTGTAAAATAGCCTCGTCAACTGTCACAGGCTTAAGCGGAATACGCTTTGTACGGACAAGTTTGTACTCTTCTTCGTCAGCCTCCTCAAGAGGTGCTTCAAAAAGATCATCGATAGAACCGGATTTCAGTTTCTTCTCGAGCTTAGCTTTATTCTTGCGAAGCTGTCTGCCGAGTACGTCAACGCACTTATCAAGGGCATCATTCATTTCAAGCTGTGTCTTCTCTGCTCTGTAAATCATCGAGTTATCCTTAATAGTAATCTCGACAGTCTGGTTGTTCTTGTTCAAAGTAACAACAACGTTTGCAGTAGCATCTTCGGAGAAGATTTTCTCAAATTTCTTGAGCTTTTTCTCAACACGCTCCTTGAAATTATCTCTCAGATTAACCTTTCTAGCGGTATAGGTAATCTTCATAGTAATGCCTCCTTTGCATTGTGATATATTATATTTATTTTCTGCCGGAACCGTTGCCTCTACGGCTGTATCCACGGCTTTCTCCACGCTTTAAATCAGACATCTTGTCCTCGCTCGTTTTCTTGAACTTAGACATCATATCTTCAAAAGACGATGCACTGGAAGTGGAACTCTGCCATTCAAAATCAGGCGGAGAAGTAACCTTTGGAGCAGGTGTGTATTTTCTCTGTGGACGTTTGTTATACTCTCTCTTAGGAGCAGGCTTTTCAGAAGGAGGTAAAGCCTGTTTTATAGACAAAGCGAGCTTGCCGTCATCGGCGATAGAAATCACCTTGCACTCTACCGTCTGACCGATAGAAAGCTCTTTCTTAATATCCTCGACATAAGAACGGGATAT
>JAFOED010000011.1 GCA_017380355.1 Ruminococcus sp.
CCGCTTCCTATAGGATAATAAGAGAACTTTAAATTAACTGTCGGCTAGCTTTAGTCGGCAGTTCTTTTTTTGCTTGATAAAATCTGCATATAGTATTATAATAAAACCATATATGTTATGGAGGGATAAATATGCCATTTATCGACGCAAGATTTTCTACAAAAATTGACGCACAAAAAGAAGAAGTTATCAAAAAGCGCTTAGGCGAGGCTATCACACTTATTGGCAAAAGCGAAGCTTACCTTATGGTACAGATTCAGGATGACTGCAAGCTGTATTTCAAAGGCAACTGCGACTCAGACAGCGCGTACTTCGAAGTAAAGCTCTTAGGTAAATCAAGCAAATCAAACTACGAAAAGCTCACAAAAGCTTTGTGCGAAATTGCAACGGAAGAATTAGGCATTTCAGGTAACCGTGTTTACGTTAAATTCGAAGAAGTTGAATACTGGGGCTTTGACTCCTTTATGTTTTAAGAGGTAAATATGAAAAGTTACAGAAAAGAGCTGTGGTTTAACATCCCACAACGTCGAAAAATCGTGAACATCACTCACGACGTACAGAACGCTATAAACGAAAGCGGTATTAAAGAGGGCTTAGTGCTTGTTAACGCGATGAACATCACAGCTTCTGTTTTTATAAACGACGATGAGGGTGGTCTTCACTCAGACTACGAACGTTGGCTCGAGAAACTCGCTCCCGAAAAACCGTACGACCAGTACGCTCACAACGGATTCGAGGACAATGCCGACGCACACTTAAAGCGTACCATTATGGGACGTGAGGTTGTGTGCGCTATAACAGACGGCAGACTGGATTTTGGCACATGGGAACAGATTTTTTACTATGAGCTCGACGGCAAAAGAAACAAGCACGCGCTCATCAAAATCATCGGAGAATAAGAGGTAATATATATGAAAATTGTTGTACTCGCAGGAGGACTCAGCACAGAGCGTGACGTATCCATCACATCAGGCTCAAAGGTTTACAGCGCTTTAAGAGGAAACGGCCACAAAGCTATTTTACTCGACGTGTTTATGGGTATCGAAGAGAAAATCGACAGCATCGATGAGCTTTTCGAAAACGGCTACGACTTCACAAAATCTATCACAGGTGTATCGACTGAAATCCCTGATTTAGATAAAATCAAGGCTATGCGTAAAGATAAGTCGGACTGCATTTTCGGCGAAAACGTAATCGAAATCTGCAAGGCGGCTGACATCTGTTTCTTAGCTTTACACGGCGGTGTAGGCGAAAACGGTCAGCTTCAGGCGGCACTCGATATGCTCGGCATCAAGTACACAGGTGCGGGATATTTAGGCTCTGCTATCGCTATGGACAAAGGCGTGACAAAGGCTGTATTCTTACACTCGGGTGTACCAACTCCTGCGTCTAAGCTCTACAAAAAGGAAGCACTCACAAACGGCGAGCTTGACACTTGGGAGGATTTTCCGTGCGTTGTTAAACCGTGCTCAGCAGGTAGTTCTGTCGGTGTATCCATCGTAAACGACAAGAGCGACTTCTATAAAGCTATGGTTGACGCATTCAAATACGAAGGTCAGGTACTGGTTGAACAGTACATCAAAGGCAGAGAGTTCTCTATCGGTGTATTAGGCGACAAGGCTCTTCCTATCATCGAAATCATCCCAAAAAGCGGTTTTTATGACTATGTAAACAAGTATCAGGCAGGCAACACAGAAGAAATCTGTCCAGCACATCTCGATAAAGAAACAACAGAGAAGCTTCAGGCTGCTGCTTTACACGCATTTACTGAACTTCACCTCGAAAGCTACGCGAGAATCGACTTCTTACTCGACGAAAAAGACGGCGGTATCTACTGCTTAGAGGCAAACACTCTTCCGGGTATGACTCCTATAAGCCTTCTCCCTCAGGAAGCAAAGGCAGACGGCATAGACTTTTCTGCTTTATGCGAGAAAATCGTCGAGCTGTCACTAAAAAAGTATAACTAAAATAAATTCACACTACCTAGCAACAAGGTGATACTATGAAACCTATTACTTTAAAAGAAATAGCAAACAGCTGTAACGTAACAGTACACGGCGACGAGTCTTTAAGCGTCACATCAATCGTCACAGACAGCCGACAGGTTGAGTCAGGCTCGCTTTTTGCGGCTATTAAAGGCGAACGCGTAGATGGTCACAACTTCATAGCACAATGTGTCGAAAACGGTGCATGCTGCGTACTGTGCGAAGAAAAACCGCAGGTAGAGTGCAACTACATCTTAGTTGAGTCCACCTTAAACGCTCTTAAGATGATTGCGAAGTACTACCGTTCTACTTTTGATATTCCGTTTATCTCGATTACAGGCTCTGTCGGAAAAACTTCGACAAAAGAGATGATTGCATCCGTTTTATCACAGAAATTCAACGTCCACAAAACAAGCGGTAACTTCAACAACGAGCTTGGCGTACCGCTGACTCTCTTTAAACTCGAAAAAGAGCACGAGGTGGCTGTCATCGAGATGGGTATTTCGGACTTTTCTGAGATGACAAGACTTTCTGATATGGTGCGTCCTGATATAAGCGTTATCACTAACATCGGTTGCTGTCATTTAGAGAATCTTATTGACCGCGACGGTGTCTTAAAAGCTAAAACCGAAGTGCTTCAGTTTTTAAACCCTAATGGTAAGATGTTCTTCTGTGGTGATGACGACAAGCTCTTTACTGTAAAAGGTCACGGCGATATTAAAACTACATTCTACGGCTTTTCTGACCATAACGAGTACAGAGCTGAGATTATAGAAACTGATTTAGAAAGAGGTATCGAGTGCAAGCTCTACCTCAAAAACGGAGTAGTAGAAGCTACCGTCCCTTCAGTTGAAAGTCATATGGTGTCAAACGCGCTTTGTGCTGCAGCTATCGGCGAAAGTATGGGTATGACGCTGTCACAAATCAAAGCCGGTGTGCAGTCGTACAAAACAGTCGGCTCACGCAGCAACATCATCCGTAAAAATAGTGTCACTATTATCGACGACTGCTATAACGCTAACCCTACTTCACTCAAAGCGTCAGTAGACACACTCGCAAAGTTTTCAGGTCGCAGAGTTGCTGTAATTGGCGATATGAAAGAGCTCGGTGTTAACGAAAACGCCCTGCATTTTGAAAGTGGCGAGTATATCTATAACAAAGGTATCGACGTAGTTGTCGCAGTAGGTGGGCTTTCAAAGCACCTTTTTGAAGGCGCTAAAAATAACGGCCACTACTTTGAAACTGTCGAGCTGTGTGCTGATAAAATCACAGACATTATAAAAGACGGCGACACAGTTTTAGTAAAAGCGAGCCACAGTATGCACTTTGACAAAATCGTTGATACAATTAACACTCATTTTGAATAAGAGGTAACTATGAGATTTATATCTTGGAATGTAAACGGCCTTAGAGCTATTATGCAGAAAGGCTTTATGGATAACTTTAACGCTCTTGATGCTGACATTTTCTGCTTGCAGGAAACAAAGCTTCAGGAAGGTCAGATAGACTTTAACCCTGATGGTTATTTTGGCTACTGGAACTATGCCGAAAAGAAGGGCTACTCAGGAACTGCGATTTTCACTAAAATCGAACCGATTTCTGTTTCCTACGGCTTAGGTATTGACGAGCACGACCACGAAGGCAGGGTTATCACTTTAGAATTCCAATCCTTTTACTTTATAACGGTGTATACACCAAACTCTCAGGACGGACTCAAACGACTCGAGTACAGAATGAAGTGGGAGGACGACTTCCTCGCTTATATCAAAAAGCTCGAAGAGAAAAAGCCTGTTGTCTACTGTGGTGATTTAAACGTCGCACACAAAGAAATCGACCTTAAAAACCCGAAAACTAACCGCAAAAATCCAGGTTTTACTGACGAAGAACGCGGTAAAATGACAAACGCATTAGAGAGTGGTCTTACTGACACTTTCCGATACTTCTACCCTGACAAAGAGCAAATCTACTCGTGGTGGTCGTATCGTTTTCAGGCACGAGCTAAAAACGCAGGATGGAGAATCGACTACTTTATCTGTAGCGATAGCTTAAACGAAAAACTGAAAGACGCAAAAATCCACACAGATATCTTTGGCTCTGACCACTGTCCGGTTGAACTCGAAATTGAATTATAAAACAAAAATCCCCTGTCAGTTACGACAGGGGTTTTATTTTATACAACGTCTGAGATGTTGATTACACGTAGCCCTTTTTTCAACGCTTGAGTCATATATTTATAAGAATTAGAAACCATATTATTTACATAGCACACCAAAACTTGTGAACGCTTTATCATAAATTCATTTCTTCTCACTATTGCGTATTTTTTATCCGCTTTGTCGACTTCTTCAGGAAAGACAGTTTTACTTAAATCATAATAAACATCTTTTTTGTGGTATAGATAAGAAAGCACAACTATTATTTCAATTTCGTATTTACTCTCGAAATCGCAGAGCACCTTGTACGCTAATCTATCAAAACTGCCGTGAGTTCCAACATAAAATCTCCTTACATCAGAATTCACGATAAGGTCTTCAACAGTTTCACACAGTTTTTCCTTTATCTCTTGCGGACAATCCTTATGACCTATGAAAGTACAGCTTCGCATAACCTCACCACACTTTCATTTTAAGGGAATATCCCTTAAATGTCAATAAGGCATTATCCCTTAGGGCATAATTACCCGTAGAGGTGATTATGTTGTTCAAAAGAATTCGTGACTTAAGAGAAGACAGAGATATTTCGCAGAAAAAGATGGCACAATATTTACAGATTCACCAGACAACATACTCCGACTATGAACTGGGCAACCTCAACATTCCTGTTGATGTGCTTATAAAGCTCGCGAAGTTTTATGACACGAGTATTGACTATCTCGTTTCATTAACCGACAACGATAAACCATATAGATAACAAAAATCCCCTGTCAGTTGGGCGGTGCAATGCAGCGATTTAACAGGTTAAAAGTTGCTATTTTCTGCTTATACTTCATAAAAAAGACCTCGTAGGCGTCAGCCTTACGAGGTCTTTTCATTTTGTCTAAACAAAAAATATCTAACTTTAAACTGCGTAGCACCTGAAATCTTATTCTTTTGCGTGAAGGACAAGGCGTAAGCACGATGAAATACTGTCGTATTTC
>JAFOED010000093.1 GCA_017380355.1 Ruminococcus sp.
AGTGACTGTGTGATTTCAGTCTCGATTTCAGAAATTGACTGTTTTAAATTATTGAGCTCGTTTGTACAAGCGTTAAATTCAGCCTGACACTTAACAAACTCCTGCTGTGCAACAGAAAGGTCAGCCCTGGCACCTAAAAGCTCAGCTTCACACTGCGAATACGCTTCGTGAGCTTTCACGTAATCTGCCTTTGCGTTTTCAGCCTTGCGGAAAAGATCATCAGCCTTTTTCTTAAGATTCGCAATTTCTGTTTCTCTTGATAAAAGACCTGATTTTTTATTCATTGAACCGCCGGTGAATGAACCACCCGCGTTGATTACCTGACCATCAAGTGTAACTACCATGAAGCGGTAGCTATACTTTTTAGCAATAGTAGCAGCACAGTTAAGATCCTCAACGATAACAATCTTTCCTAAAAGTGAGGATTTAATCTTATCGTACTTGCTGTCACAAGAACATAAATCAGCCGCAACACCAATATATCCGTAGCAATCATCTAAACCTTTTTCATCAAGATTCTTGCCTTTGATAGTAGTTATAGGTAAAAACGTAGCTCTACCTGCGTCGAGTTTCTTAAGAGTAGCGATAGCACGTTTTGCATCTTCGTCAGTGTTAGTGACAATATTCTGCATCTTACCACCTAACGCTACTTCAATAGCGACGTTATACTGTGATGGAACTTTGATAAGCTGTGAAACAGGACCACAGATACCGGATACAGTACCTTTCTTAGCTTCTTTCATAATAACTTTTACGCTATTATAGAAGCCTTCGTAATTTGCGGAAAGATCTTCTAAAATCTTAGCTCTACGTGCTTTTTCCTGAGCGTCAAGCATAAGAGAATCAGCAGTAGTTTTCAGCTCATCGCGTTTTTTGGTGCGAGAAGCAATCTTGATTTCAAGTCCTTTAATCGAGTTATTAAGAGCATCAACTTCTCTGCTGCACTTTGCAAGCTTTTCTTCATAATCTTTGTGCATACTCTCAATATCTGAAAGCTGCTCACGCTTTACAGCACAGTTTTCTCTTAAAGTAGAAACGCGTGATTCAAGTTCAAGAACAGAAGACGCACTGGTCATTTCAGTAACACGAGCATCAGCGGATTTTGCTGATAACGAAGCTATATGAACAGAATACTGCTGTAATTGTTCACTGCTTCTGCTTGAGTCAGTATTAATATTATTGAGTTCATCAGCAGTAGTATCATAATCAGCTTGTAACGAAGAAATCTCAGCATTATATTCTTCAATCTGAGCTTCTTTATTACTGATTTCTTCCTGTATATCTACTGTTGAACTTTTAGCTTTTTCTATTTCAGACTTAATTCTTTCGATATTTTCGTTGTTGTGTAAAATATCGTTCTCAGCAACAGACATAGAAGACTTATGGAAGCTTACTTCTCCCTCGCTCTGTGTAATACCATGTCTGATTTCTTCAATTTTAGATGAAAGAGCACCATTCTGCAGATAGATATTTTCTGTTTCATCAGCAATATCATGCAGAACTTTTTCTGCGTCTTCGTACTGATTTTTAGCAACGGTGATTTTATCTTCATGGTCTTTTAATACAGCTGAAGATTTGTCGAGTGTATCAAGCCACAAAGCGATTTCAAGTCCACGTTTCTCACCAGCGTACTCAAGGAAAGATTCAGCTTTCTTCGCCTGAGTCTGGAGTGGTCCGATTCTGTCTTCAAGTTCAGTTACTATATCTCTTAAGCGAACGAGATTTTCTTCTGTATGTACAAGTTTTCTTTCGGCTTCGGTTTTTCTGTATCTGTAACGGGAAATACCGGCCGCTTCTTCGAAAATCTCGCGTCTGTCTTCGCTTTTAGACGCAACGATAGAGTCAATTTTACCCTGTGAAATCATAGAGTAACCATCACGACCTAAACCTGTATCCATAAAGAGCTCGTGGATATCTTTAAGTCTTACTGACGCTTTATTTATAAGGTACTCGCTATCGCCACTACGGTAATAACGACGGGTAACCGCAACCTCATCGCCATTAAAAGGCAGAACTCTGTCTTTATTATCGATAGTTAAGGTAACTTCAGCGTAACCCTGACGTTTTCTCGAATCAGTACCGTTAAACACTACATCTTCCATCTTGGAACAACGCAGAGACTTCGGTGCCTGTTCACCGAGAACCCAACGAATAGCATCGCTGATATTACTCTTACCCGAACCATTCGGGCCAACAACAGAAGTAATACCTTTATCAAAAGTTAGTTTAGTTTTGTCAGGAAAGGTTTTGAATCCCTGAAGCTCAAGTGATTTTAAGAGCATAATTTTCCCCTTTAATATCTAAGAACAATCTCCCTACCCACTAGTGAATCGTCCTGTATAATAGTCAGGTCGTAACCTAACTCTTTGAATTTCAATAAATTTGAGCGTTTATTTCCAATCATCTTAGAAACACCACTCTTCGATACTTTTACTGTACATTCACCTTTTATATCTTCAGATAAAAGCATATCATACAATATATTAAACATAATTTTACTTTCACAAAGTTCACGAAATGACGGGTGATATGGTCCACAAACACAGTTATCAATTAAACTGTCGCTGTGGTGAAGCCCTACTCTGATAACTCTGATAAAGTTATCCTCGAACATAGTGATAAGCTGTGCGCACAGCTCAGCAGCGCCATCTAAATCAGCAGGTAAATAAACACCGCACTCATAAAGTCGCTGCAAATCGGTATTTTTCATAACGATTGTCGGATAAATACGAACCGTATCAGGCTTAATCTCAATAAACCTACGAGCAGTTTCGATGTCTTTTTCGTCGCTACTCTTATAGAGGCCTGTCATCATCTGAAGACCAAGTGAAAAACCATATGATTTAATGAGTTTTGACGCTTTAAAAACATCATATGCAGAATGCCCTCTGTTGTTAGCAACCAGCACATCATCACATAACGACTGTGCGCCAAGCTCAATAGAAGTGACTCCATATCGCTTTAAAAGCATTAGAATTTCATCGTCAATACAATCAGGACGAGTAGAAATTCTGATACCTTTAAACTTATCGATATATCCAGTTGTCGCATCGAGCAACTCAAGCATATATTCTCTGTCAATAGCAGTAAAACTACCGCCAAAAAAAGCGATTTCCGCGTTAACGCTATTTTCTTTTAGAGAATTTAACGCATTATCTAAAGTTTCATTAACATCATCTTTAGTAGGCTGATACGCTTGTCCAACAATATAGCGTTGATTACAGAAACTGCATTGGTGCGGACACCCGTTATGCGGTACAAAAATAGCTACGTTAGAGTGTTTAATAGCCCATCAACTCCATAGCTTCCCTAGCAGCCTGCTGTTCAGCCTCTTTCTTACTCTTTCCGCCGCCACGACCGATAACGTTACTATTAAGGTGAACCTCAACTTTAAAGTGTTTATCGTGATCAGGACCAGTGGATGAAACGAGAATATACTCGAGTTTCTCACCCGGATTTTTCTGTATAATCTCCTGAAGTGACGTCTTATAATCCTTAAAAGAAATCGATTTTCTGTGTTCGATTTCAGGAACAACGTATTTTAAGATGTGTTTTCTAGCAGGCTCAATACCACCATCAAGATAAATTGCCGCAATAACAGCCTCAAAAGCATCAGATAAAATAGACGCACGACTTGCGCCACCGCTTCGTCTTTCGCCGTGGCTTAAAAACAGATGTTTTCCTAAATCAAGCTGTTTTGCGAACTTATGCAAACTTTTTTCACATACCAAAGACGCTCGAAGCTTTGTCAGCTCACCCTCAGGAAGAGTCGGACAATTAGCAAATATGTAATCCGACACAACAATAGAAAGTACAGCATCACCCAAAAATTCAAGTCTTTCGTTACACTTAAGCTTTTTATGCTGTTCATTAGCGAAAGAAGAGTGTGTAAGAGCCTCTTTAAGTAACTCTACATTATTAAATTTATATCCTATTTTTTCCTGAAGCTCAGTCATCTGACTCAGAGTCTCCTTTATCAAAATCTTTGAGTGCCGAAGAAATAGATTCAATGACATTCTGTTCTACATACTCTTTTGTAAGTCTTAAAGCGTTTTTGAAAGTCTTAGCTTTTGCACTACCATGAGCTTTAAAAACTGGTTTACAACAACCGATAATCGGTGCTCCACCGTACTCATTGTAGTCGATAGACTTCTTCATTTCTTTTAAATCTGAATAAACCATCGCTGCAGCGAGCTTTGTTTTAACGTTTTTATTGAATACATCTTTTATTTTTGTCATCAATGCTTCAGCAACGCCTTCGTAGGTTTTTAAAATCATATTACCAGTAAAACCATCAGCAACACAAACGTCACATCCGCCAACAGGAATATCTCTACCCTCAACAGTACCAACGAAGTTGAGC
>JAFOED010000012.1 GCA_017380355.1 Ruminococcus sp.
AGATTCGTATTCGGCTTTGAAGAGAGCTATGGTTACCTCTCAGGCTCTTACGTAAGAGATAAGGACGCTGTAGTTGCTTCTATGCTCATTTGTGAGATGGCTGCTTACTACAAGAAGCAGGGCAAAACTCTCGCAATGGTTATGGACGAAATGTACAGTGAATATGGCTTCTACAAGAACACAACACTTAACTTCGGTTTCTCAGGTGCTGCAGGTATGCAGAAAATGGCTGACATCATGTCAAACCTTAGAGCAAACGCTCCGAAAGAAATCGCTTCATACAAGGTTCTCAAGATCGCTGACTACAAAGAAAGCAAAGAGTACGACCTCGTAACAGGCGAAGAGAAAACAATCGACCTTCCAAAGTCAAACGTTTTATCCTACTCTTTAGAGGGTGAGCACGCATGTATCTTCAGACCATCAGGTACAGAGCCAAAAATCAAGCTCTACATCACAGCTGTTGGCAAAGACGCAAAAGACGCTCAGGATATCACAGATAAGCTCGCAGAAAGCGCAAAAGTTTATCTTGACTAACCAATAAATAAAGCGGGTCTGTAACAAGACCCGCTATTTTTATATTGACTTTTTCGAACATCTGTTCTATAATTATAATATAAAATCAAGGTTTTATAAAACAGGTGTTTAACATGAGAACAATATTACACAGCGACTGCAACGGATTTTTTGCAAGCGTAGAGTGTCTTTACAATCCGCAAATCCGAAACAAACCCGTTGCTGTGTGCGGAGATAAAGACAAGCGTCACGGAATAATACTTGCTAAAAATGAAATCGCGAAAAAATACAACGTAAAAACAGGCGAACCAATATGGCAAGCGGTACAGAAATGTCCTGAACTCGTCACAGCGCAAGCTCACTACGACAGATATATACGCTTTTCAAAGTTATGCAGAGAGATTTACAGTGACTACACAGACAACATCGAGCCATTCGGACTTGATGAAGCATGGCTCGACGTTACGGGTAGTGTAATGCTTTATAAAAGCGGTAGGAACATCGCCGAAGAGATACGACATCGTATTAAAAATGAACTCGGGATCACGGTCAGTATCGGTGTAAGCTACAACAAGATTTTCGCAAAGCTCGGCAGCGACTACAAAAAACCCGACGCGGTAACTGAGATTACGAAAGATAACTACAAGGATATTGTGTGGAAATTAAAAGCAAGTGACCTACTCTACGTCGGCAAAGCTACCGAAAAGAAGCTTTCTAAACTCGGAATATACACAATCGGCGATTTAGCGAACTTTCCGCTTCCACAGCTTCGAAACAACTTCGGCAAATGGGCGGATATACTGCACAACTTCTCAAACGGGCTTGACTTCTCCCCTGTTATGAAATCAAACGAGGTGTCAGCGGTCAAATCCATTGGAAACTCCACTACCGCTATACGTGATTTAGAAAACCTCGAGGACGCAAAAATCATCTTTATGGTGCTGTGTGACAGCGTGTGCAGACGAATGCGCGAACAGGGATTTCGGGCTAAAACTGTATGCATAAGCGTCAGGGATACGGATTTGCAGAGCTTTACGCGACAGAAAAAGCTCGATGTTTCTACTAACATAACAAAAGACGTACTTTCTGTGTGTATGGAGCTTTTCAAAGAAAACTATACATTTTCTAAAAACATACGAAGCCTGGGTGTCAGCGTAACGGATTTCGAAGCAGATACACTATCACACCAGACTTCGATTTTTCAAAGTGAAGAAGAAATCATAAAAAGTGAAAAGCTCGACTCAACACTCGATACAATCAAAAACCGATTCGGAAACTTCGCTGTAAAACCCGCAAAACTGATGTTTGACAAAAACCTTTCGGGATTTAACCCTAAAGAAGAGCATACGGTACACCCTGTAGGATATTTCTAGTCTGTAAATGTTAATACTCATTCTATAAAGGAGGTTTATTATGAAACAATACGTATCAGTTACCGCTAAATTTGATTCAGACGGCAATATTCTGCCACTAAAAATCCACTGGGATGACGGCAGAAGTTTCGAGATAGACAGGATAACCGACATAAGATATGCGGCATCACTCAAAGCTGGTGGTGCGGGAATCAGATACACTTGCAGAATAAAACAAGTTGAAAAACATCTTTTTCTTGAAGACAACAGGTGGTTTGTCAACAACGAAAAAGAGCATTAAAAAACAGCACTCAAACGAGTGCTGTTTTTTTATGAGAAGTATACGTCGTAGTCGCCGTAGTTGACTACAATATAGCTGATAATTCCGTCAGCGTTATATTTAATATCATATTCAGCGGCATTGCCATCTTCGTATTCAACAAAGATAAGGTCATCATGCTCATTAAATGTACCCTTTTTAGTTTCGGAGAAATAACCGCTGAAGAAAATCTCGAAATAACCTGTTGAATCAAACTTGATGTAGTTATTATCAACATTGAAACCTGCGCCGAAAACAACGCGTGGCTTTACTTCTTCTCCTGTTGTGTGGTCAACAACGCGAGAGATTTTGAACGTACTGTGGATAACGTCGTCGGTGTTATCCAAAAGATACTCGTCGTCCGGAGTGAAGTCGTCAACGTCTTCGCTCGGGTCGTCTTCAAAAGTATCACCGTCGAGGACATCTTCGCCACTCATATCGTCATCCATATACTCGTCCTCTTCAGAAAGTGTTTCGTTAACCACAGGGACTGTCGGCTTATTATCAGCTTCGCGTGGTACAAGCAGGAAGTAAGCACCTACAGAAAGTGCAAGCACAACCACTACACATAAAAGAATAATCCAGAATTTTTTCATAATTATACTTCCTCTTTTTTATCAATATCAGCTTCACGCTGTGCAAGAACTCGCTTTAAAAGTTCACTTTGCTTAATCATTTTGCCATTATAGAAAATGAAGTCATCGCTGTCCTTAAGAGTAGAAATATCAACATCAGAGTAATCTTCAATGTCAGTAGTAACTACACCGTTTTTCTTATTCTTAGCGTCTACTATAGCGTCGCCGATGCTCTTGCTCTTTGTGTCTTTATCAGCAACAGACAGATACATATCATCATAAACATAAAAAGAAACAACGAACTGGCAAGTAGCAGGTACGATAAGTGCTAAAAGCAAAAGTGTGATAGCAATAATCAGATACTCGATTGAAGCAAACATCACTAATGTAAGGCAGAAAGCAATAACTACTACGAGTGAGATAAGCGCTTTAAAGTTGTTCTTAATCTCGCCGAAAGACATAAGAAAGCCGTTTTTGAAGATATTCTTAAGCTTTAATTCAAATGTAACTGTCATCACAGGTACGTAGAAGAAAATAAACAAAACAGCTAGTGCGATAAGAATGCAAACAAACAGTGTACCGTAAAACAACCACGAAGTGGACAGCATTTTAGCGTAGATGGAAATCGAGTAGTAGCTTAGAACAGTAACGATAGAAAGAAGAAATCCGTAGAGCATAAACTTAAAGAAGTTTTCTTTCACTCCCTTAAAAAAGTTAGGAAAAACCTTTACGTTTTCATCACCACGCGCAATATTTCTCACAACAAGAACAACACCCGCAAAAAACGGGAACACGAGAGTTACCGCTAAAATCGAGAACAGTGTTGTAACTATGGTGTTAGTATATGTCCCCACTAACCAGAAAAGCGCAAGTGCTATTGCAAGTGGCACGAAAAACATCAGATTTGTCAGCATAATACGAGGGAAGTTCGAGAAATATCTTTCAAACAAAACTTCAAACTTCATTCTCTTTCTACTTTGTTCCATTGTTTACCTCATTTTTAAAAATTAAACATATTTGCAAAAAGTATCCATAAAATCATATCAATTACCGAAGAAAAAGAAACGATAATCAAAACGACTAAATATCGAAATAAAAAACTTTTGAGATTTATATTACTCAAAGTTTTTGCTGAAAAAGCGTAAGATTTAAACATCAAAAGTGAATGCGAAAACGACTCCTTAAGCGCTAAAACAAAAGCCAGCAAAAACAGAATAGTACCTGGTAAAACCACGAGTATGTAAAAGCCAACACCAGTTATAGAATGTGCAGATATCATATATGAAGCGCACACACCGACACCGTAACCCTTAAGCGCACAAAGCAGGGGCAAAACCGGCACACCCCACAGCGTAAACGCTAAGAGAAAAGTAGCAAAAATAAAAATAAAAGCAGAAGAAAAAGAAGAGCAAAAGCACTCAAACGCAGTAAGGTTGAGTCGATTTTCAAGGTTAGTCACAAAAAGAAAATCAAGATGTGACAAAAACTCTTTCGACGCTTTTGAATACGAACAAATTCCCCACACCACTCCGAAAACAAATGAGCAAATAAAGAACAGCTGTAGTCCGTAAAGGCTTAGAAAACGCTTTAAAGAAAAGTTCTCGAAGTCAGGAAACCGATGATTAAAAAATCTGTCACTCTCACGACCAGAAACAGAAAAAATAATACCTTTCATACTACACCTCTAAAGTAAGAATATTCTAAAGAATAGTATTCAAGGCTTGTTTATTTTATGATATTATTTGCCGAGCTCTTCTGCCCTACGTGTACACGCGGTCATCGCATTTTTCACGATTTCTTCAAAGTTATTTTCTTTAAAAGAATTTATAGCTTCGATAGTAGTACCGCCTTTGGAGCAAACTTTAGAAATGAGCGTTTCGATATCGTCGCCACTCTCTCTAATCATAGCGGCAGCACCTTCGAAAGTAGCACAAATAAGATTAAGCGCCTTATCTCTGTCGATATTACAGCTTACTGCATAATCAGACATAGCTTTAGCAAAAAGATAGATATACGCAGGGCTACTACCATTAACTGATATAATCTCGTTCATGTGGGACTCGTCAAAAACCTCAACCACACCGCCTAACGCAAACATATTCTTAACAGGCTCAAATTCTTCGTCTGTCATATCACTTGACGGACAAAGTGCTGTAGCACCTTTAGACAACAACAGCGGAGTGTTAGGCATAACACGAACAACCTTTACATTTTGTGCAAGCTGTGTTCTGACAAAGTCGATAGAAATACCCGCAGCGATAGATACAAAAATCTTATCCATGCAGTCAAGCGCAGAAAAAGCACTTAAAACCTCAGCGTAATTCTGAGGTTTTACCGCAACCACAATAATGTCGGCGTTTAAAACAACATCTTCGTTAGTATCACAGACAACGACACCTTTTTTAGCGAAGGTGTCGCATTTTTCTGCACTCATATCGTTAATATAAATATTACTTGCGTCAGTAAAATTACTATCGAGCATACCGCCGATAATAGCGGTAGCCATATTACTGACACCGATAAAACCAATTTTCTTGTTCATATTATCACCATCTAAAATTATGCTGTAAACGACGGATTGTTAGCGCAAGTGAACTTAATCTTATAGTTATTGTCGCCATAATCGATGTCGTAGTCATTGTAGAAGAATATCTCCATCTCGTCGATACGTCTGTTTAAGAGTCCTCGCACACAGCCGCCTGCGTGGTGGTACTGGCACATCTTATTAATAAGATTCTGCTTATTGACGTAATTCAGGTCGAGAGTTTCAGAAACGGTTTTGCTCGCGATGTAGTCAGTGGCAACGTAACCTTTTGTGCCATCTGAAAGTTGTACATAGTACCACGAAGAGCTTGTTTTCTCTAAAATCTTAAGCGTTGTGCCGTAAGAAAGCTCGTCGATAATATCGTAAGATGTTCCTGGTCCTTTACGGATTCGAACACCTGAACCGTTGATGTAATACGTCTTTGTTCCACTCGATGACTCAGCGGCACAATCAAGCAACGCACTCTTAAGTTCAGTATCGTTCGAAAGAACACCAGTACCTGTGTTATACACAAAGCACACCAAAGCATCGAGCTGCTGCTGGTTAAACTTAACATTGTTGCTGATAAAGAAGCTATTCACCTTGGATGAATAACCCTCGTTGTTAATAGTCTGAGCAAGGTACGCGTAAGCTTCGCTCCTTGTCAGATTGTTGTAAAACTGCTCACCTACATAAACAAGCTTGCCGTAGCCTAAAGTCGGGTCGCCTGTGAACGAATCGTAATAAACAGAAGGCATATAACCCTCAAAGCCTGCTATCATATTGATAAGTCCATCGCTGACTCGTCGCTGTACTAACGCTGTAGTTGTGAGATCGGTAGTTTCAGCGACAAAAGCGGTAGTCGCACCATCATCACATGTAGTCCACGATGAACCGAGCTTAGAATACGCTTTTACGTTAAATGTGCCGGACTCTGTGAATTTATACACAGCTTCCCATACATAGGTTTCTCCCTCTGCCCTTTTATTAGACGCGTAAACTGTGTTTGTACCATCCGCATCAGTTACCTTAAATCTGACATCAGTACGTGATTTATCTGTAATAGCGATAAGTTTAACTTCGCTGTTTTTAGGAGCACAGTTAGGTGAAGAGTACGCAAAACGAATAGGGTCAGGTTTTGTGACCGTTGTAAGAATCGTCTTTGTGCCACCTTTTTTGTAAATCTTGATTATAGCCTGTCCCTCATTAACACCTAAGATGAAGCCGTCACTTACGGTAGCGACAGATGTATCACTACTGCTCCAGGTTACACCATCAGTAGTAGAGCGTGCGAAAAAGCTCTTTCCTGCTGTGACAGTTGCTACAGAGTGGGACGCGTTTATATCAATCTTCTGTGTAAGTGCTGTGACTTTACAGGTAGCTGTCTTTTTCGAAGTTTTAGCGGTGATAGTAGCTTCACCTGCGGAATTTATAGTAAGAAGTCCATTATCAACAGACACGATAGACGAATCAGAAGAAGACCACTTCACATCAGTATTAGAAACAGCTTTAATAATATGCTGAGTGCCGACATAAAGACGAAGGTCAGTATCAGAAAGTTCCAGCGTCTCAGTAACAGTTGTCGGTTTCTCTGTCGGTTTCTCTGTCGGTTTCTCTGTCGGCTTTTCTGTTGGCTTTTCAGTTGGCTTTACTGTTGGCTTTTCAGTTGGC
>JAFOED010000094.1 GCA_017380355.1 Ruminococcus sp.
GGAAGCGGGGATCCGGTGCGTTCCCTTCAATCCCGCGCTGCCGGTACTGAATCTGTTCATGAACCACCGGGACCACCGGAAGATCACCGGACTCAAGTTTTTAAAGGCACACAACTTGCTGACCTTTTATGACTTTGTCATTGACAAAAACGATGTTGAGTTTTATTTAGGTAAAGATAAAAGTAAACTCTTTTCGGATAAAGTGAAGAAAGCTGTTTTTAAACAGATGAAGCTTGAGATGAAGAGTGATACTATCAGTGCAAGGTTGAGAGAGTCTTCTGTAAAGCACTTGATTTTAAAGGGGATAACGCTTAAGAGGTTTTATCCAAAGAATATCGTCCGCACATCTACTGATATAGACATTTATGTTGATGAAAGTGATTTAAGTGTAGCGGATGAAGTATTGAAAAATCTCGGCTTTACTTTTGAGGGAAGATATAACGAGTGCGATTATAACTACATAAAAGAACCTAGATACAAAGTTGAAGTTCACTCTTCTATGGATGGGTACACAAAAGAACAGAAACACACTCTCAAACAATTAGCAGACAAAACCTTAGAAAACAATTGTGATGTATGTTCTCTTTCTGATGATGATACTTATATCTATATAGTATTTCATTTGTACAAACATTTTGTTCAGTCGGGTGCTGGAGTAAGAATGTTACTTGATATTCACCTGATGCGTAAAAATGCAAATCTTGATTTTTCGTATATCTCTCCTATACTATGCGAGTTGGGTATTGATGGATTCGAAGAAGTGATGAGTAAAATCTGTCGGGTGTTGTTTGAAAACGAAGAAGCGGACGATGAGCTCAAAGATGTTGTCGAGTTTATTTTCGACAGTGGTGCTTTTGGAAAAGTATCAAACTACAGACACTTAAGCAAGATAAATTTAACTCAGACATACAGATCAAAAACAAAGCAGATGAGTTTGGCGTACGGCCTTAGTTTTAAAGCTATGAAAGAGCGATATCCTGTGCTTAAAAAAGCTCCTGTGCTTTATCCATTTAGTTTTATCCACAGGTTTATCTACGGTGTTTTTCATCGACGGGATGTGCTGAAGAAAGAATACATACAACAGAAATCCATATCTAAATCCCGTATAAAAGATTACGAAAAAATATTTATTACAACAAAAATTGAAAAAGATAACACTAAAAAATAAACGGCTTCGGAAATCCGAAGCCGTTTTTTATTACCATGTGCCGACATTGTAGCCATTACCTGTTTTTGAGTTTTCTGCGTAGTATTTAATTTCACCACCGCTGTAGCTGATGTCGACGGTCTGACTTGAACTATTAGTGAAGATGATTTTTGTCGCATTCTGTGGTACTTCAAATGTGTAGAGAGTTTGATTGAACTCGTTTGTGCCTGATTTTGTCATTGCTTTGCCCGGCCATGTAACCATCGCGGTGTTTGAGTCACTCCAGTAGTAACAGTAGATAGTACCACTCCAGTTAAGCGAGTTTGTGAAAGTTACCGTGTTTTTTAATACAGGCGTTTCTGTAGGCTTTGTTGTAGGTGTTTGTGTTGCTGTTGTTTCGTCTTCTTCTGGCTCGGCAGGGACAATGACGTTCTCGTTTTTATCAGAAATAGTAGTGAAAAATTCAGAGTTAACCAGTTCACTGTTTACAAAGTCATATCCACTTAAAGATGCGACGAATCGTTGAATTCTGCTGGCGTCAGCGATGTCTATACTTAAGTCCTGATTTGAATCAGCAACCTGTAAATCAAAACTTTCTCTATCTATGATATATGCGAGATACTGTTGTAAAAGTGTAGCATCCAATACGGAAACGTTACCACTATGGTCGGTATCTCCGATCAGTTTTACGTCTTTTTCTATCTCTGTAGTACAGAAGTTTGTGGAGTATAAAAGCTCGTAGCCTTTGCCATCATTATCATCTGTGAGATTGCCGTCTGTGAAGCTGACAGCAGAGCCTTTCAAAATACCATTTGTGAAAACGAACTTGTGTGTATAGCCGTCCTGCGAACTGTCCTGCGTTAGCGCAACTGTTACTGAGTTACCCTTTTCATCAGTGTAATTGATATAAGGAGCGTCAAAACCTTTGTAGTACAGAACTTTATGTGCAGTAGCAAGCTGTGGGAAAGTTAATGTTTTTGATGTGCCGTCGAGCGAGAAGTTGAATACACCTTGCGCTTTGCTGATTCTGTTAGTGCTAAGGTCAACAATCTCTGCGTTTTTCACGATAAGAGCCTTGCTGTCGGCTTTTGTGTCTTCAAACTTAACGCTCCATTTATAGTCACCCACAGTCTGCTCAGTCAGCCCTGGCACTACGTTAGATAGCATAAAGATGAGAGTACCGTCTGTTGTTTCTTCTTTGCCGTCGAGTGAGTAGTGGTTGTTGAGATAAGGGGACTCGTGGTGAGGACCGGCTGTGAGAGTATAGGTTTCAGAGCCTTTTTCTGCAGTTATAGTGACAACGGAGTTTGCTCTGTCACTTGTGTTTAATGTGTATCTCATATATACGTCAGCGTCGCTGTTGTACGGTAAAACGGAGATAGTAGTGATGTCGACAATCCCCGACATTACTTTGTATGGCAGACCGCCTTCAACGCTGGTTTCCATATTAATGTTATCGTATGCAAACCATATAAAACCGTCGTTACCCCACCAAGGACCGTAAGAGTTAGCGACCTTGAACGCACCTATTTCGCCATTGTCTACTTTGTTGTTACCGTTTACATCAACCCAGAGGTTGTCGTTGTAGCCAACTAAGGTCATTCTGTGGCCATATCCGTTTCCAATATCAGGGGACGTAGCAGTAACAACATCTTCGCCTGCATATTTGTCGTTTTCAGGATAGGCAGAGTTTGTCTTAATTGTGGATTTTTTCCAGCGATTAATGTACGCACCGAAAGACAGAATATGACCTTCGTTCAGAAGGGTTTTTATCTGAGTAAGGTCAGGGTCGTCAGGATAAGTAACCTGCTTTCCGCTTCCTGTTCTGAAATTAGGCAGGACTTTGACCTCATCAACGCGGTATTTTGCGGCCTCTTGCCATATTTTTTCGTCAGGATACCAATTGCGGTGTTCTTCCATCGTGTATGGTACTGTTGACCATGGAGCCACACCGATTTTCTTCATATTACCATATGTATTATTAGGAAAACATCCGACGTCCTCGCCGTAGTTTGACATATTGTATGTAAAAGTAGGAGAAAAACAGTTTTCAGCTGTACTTTCTGTGTCGAGGGATTTGTTCATTTCGTAGGTGAACTGATAGTAAGCCTGTGACCACGCAACACAAGAGCCCTGTGAGCCCTGACTTTTAATCGGAGGGAAGTATTTGCTTGTGCTGTTGTCGACAAAATCAGGCAGACCATCGGTGGCAGCGCTGAATGTAGTTGCACTCGCTGTAAGAATAGAAATAAAAACAGCGACAACAAGAATAGCCGATATGACTCTTTTCATAGTTACAAAACTCCTTGAACTTACTAAAACGGATTTTAGCACAGCTGATATTTAATGTAAAGTGATGTGAGTAACATAGATAAAAGGCAGCTAAATCATGATAATTTTCGCCTAACGAATACACAAAAAAGGCTTCGGGAATTCCCGAAGCCAATAGTAGCGATGAGGTTTATATTACCAGTCTGTTAACC
>JAFOED010000095.1 GCA_017380355.1 Ruminococcus sp.
GGTTTGCATTTTTGGCTCGATATATCAATATGGTGGTCAATAGGAGCATTTTTGCTTTTTATCGCAGGTATTATTATATGGATGCTTATTATCGGATGGGCAGGAAAGCTCAGTAGCATTCCTGACAAACCTAAAGTGAATAAAAATCCGTATTCAAGTGGTCCTTATAAAAGTTTAAAGGATAAAAATAATAATCAATAAATCATATGATTTTTAGAAAGGAGTTTCTATTATGGGACTTATTAAAGCAGGTATCGGAGCTGTCGGCGGTGTAATGGCTGACCAGTGGAAGGAGTTTTTCTACTGTGACGCACTTCCAAAGGAAGTTCTGATGAGAAGAGGCTATAAGCAGATTACAGGGCGTTCTTCTAACACAAAGGGTAACGACAACATTATATCTAACGGTTCAGGTATCGCGGTAGCTGATGGACAGTGTATGATTATCGTTGAACAGGGTAAGGTAGTAGAAATTTGCGCTGAGCCTGGTGAGTTTACATACGATTCTTCTACTGAACCTAGCATTTTTACTGGTAAATTAGGCAGTAGTATTAAAGAAACATTCAAAGCAATCGGTAAACGTTTTGCTTATGGTGGAGATACCGGTAAAGATCAGCGTGTTTACTACTTTAACACTAAAGAGATTATGGATAACAAATTTGGTACCCCTAATCCATTTATGTTTGACGTAGTTAACAAAAACATTGGTATGAGAAGAACTGTTCAGGTTCGCTGCAATGGTATCTATTCATATAAAATTGAAGACCCAATTCTTTTCTACACAGAAGTATGTGGTAACGTATCACAGGAATTTACACGCGATGAAATCGATATGCAGCTTAAGACTGAGTTTATCGATGCTCTTCAGCCAGCATTTGCAGTCCTTTCTGAAAAAGAGTTAAGACCTGCTCAGATTCCTGCTCATACTTTAGAGCTCAAAGATGCAGTAAACGAAGCGCTAAAGAGCCGTTGGAGCGATAGAAGAGGTATTAAAGTTGAGTCTATTGCTCTTAATCCTATCACTCTTACTGAAGAGGATATGAAGAAGATTAACCAGATGGAAGATGCTGCTACTATGGGCGCTAATCCATTTATGATGGCTGGTCGTATGACAGACGCTACAGCAAACGCTATGGAAACTGCAGCAGGTAATACAGCTGGTGCTATGACTGGTTTTATGGGCATGGGTATGGCTATGAATAACGGAGGTGGCGGATTCAACGCTGCTCAGGGTTTCTATAATCAGGGTGTGCAGATGCAGCAGCAACAGATGGCACAGCAGCAGGCAGCACAGCCACAGAACACATGGAAGTGTGCTTGTGGTGCTGATGTAGCTGGAAACTTCTGTCCACAGTGTGGTGCGAAGAAACCACAGCCACAGAATGGCTGGAAATGTACTTGTGGCGCTACTGTAACAGGAAACTTCTGTCCTGAATGTGGTGCGAAGAAACCTGAAGCTTCTGGTTGGACTTGTGCTTGTGGAGCTGTAAATCAGGGTAAGTTCTGTCAGCAGTGCGGTGCAAAGAAACCTGAAGGTGCTCCACTTTATAAGTGTGATAAGTGCGGTTGGACACCAGAAGATCCACATAATCCTCCAAAGTTCTGTCCGGAATGTGGCGATCTTTTCGACGAAAACGATAAAGCTTAATTTATATATAAATTCTTTTGAGGAGGAATTGTTTTGGCTGTTATGCAGGAATATAAATGCCCTTGTTGTGGCGGCGCAATCGAGTTTGATTCTTCAATACAGAAGATGAAGTGTCCTTATTGTGACACAGAATTCGAGATTGATACTCTGAAAGAGTATGATAATGCGCTTAACCAGGAACAGGCTGACGATATGCACTGGGACACTCAGGCGGGTGCTCAGTGGGGTACAGGAGAGACTGAAGGACTTAATACATATTCTTGTAAGTCCTGTGGTGGTCAGATTGTTGGCGATGAAACTACAGGCGCAACATCTTGTCCGTATTGTGGTAACCCAGTTGTCCTTATGGGTAAGTTTGCGGGTGACCTTAAACCTGACTATGTTATCCCATTTAAATTTGATAAAAAAGCCGCTAAAGAAGCTATGGCTAATCATTGTAAAGGTAAGCCATTACTTCCTAAAGTGTTTAAGGATCAGAATCACATTGATGAAATCAAAGGTATATACGTTCCTTTCTGGCTTTTTGATGCTGATGCAAATGCACACATCAGATATAAGGCTACCAGAGTTAGACGTTGGAGTGACAGTAATTATAACTATACTGAAACGAGTTACTACGCTGTAGAACGTGGTGGTAGTATCGGTTTTGAGCGTGTTCCTGTTGATGGCTCCAGCAAAATGCCTGATGATTTAATGGAGTCGATCGAGCCGTACAATTTCAGTGAAGCTGTTGATTTCCAGACTGCTTATCTTGCAGGCTATCTTGCTGATAAATATGATGTTGACGCAGAGCAGAGTATCACACGTGCTAATGAACGTATCCGTAGAAGTACAGAAGAATCATTTGCAAACACAGTTAAAGGCTATGCTACTGTTATACCTGAAGCTTCTAACATTCAGCTTGCTAATGGTAAAGCTAAATACGCTCTTTATCCTGTGTGGATTCTTAACACAACATGGAAAGATAAAAATTACATTTTCGCTATGAATGGCCAGACTGGTAAATTCGTCGGCGACTTACCTATGGATAAAGGTTTATTTAAGAAGTACTTTTTCACTATCGGCGGTATTGCTGCAGCGGTAACTTTCCTGATTACCTTGCTTGCTAGCTTATTTTAAGGGGGTGTAATCGATGACTAAAAAAATAATTGCTTTATTATTCGCACTTGTTATTTGTGTTTTCTCGGTTATGCCTGCTTTTGCACAGAGTGAGCTTCCAAGGCTTGTTGATCATGCTGATGTGCTTACTGATTCTGAAGAAGCCGATCTTTTGGCTCAGCTTGATGAGGTTTCTGAAAGACACCAGTTTGATTTAGTAGTACTTACCGTTAATGAATTTGGTGAGTTCGATGCTATGAC
>JAFOED010000096.1 GCA_017380355.1 Ruminococcus sp.
AGAAAACAATCGTAACGAGAAGAAAAGTGACTCTGGTGCGTTAAAGAAAGCTTTATTCGGCGAAGCGTTGAAAGAAAAACTTCTTGAGCTTGCTAGTGAAGACATTAAGGTTCAGTTCCTTTATCTTGAGCCTAAGAATGAAAAAGACCCTAAAAAATTCGAGTTTGATTCCGCTATTGAACTCGGACTTTACTTCTACCACGCTAAAGCTTCAGATATCAGAGAACGACTCATCGAAGCGTGCAACGATATTTTCCAGCGTGCAGAACTGAAAGGTGCGTTAAATGGTGACCAACTTACTCTGGATATGTCGATGAACAGTCTTATCGTGTTCGTTCAGGGTAATGACGCTGAAATCAAATCGCTTACTGATGAAGAGGGAAATCCAGTTGAAGTACGACTCGACAGTGGTCAGCGTACATGGAGTGATCGTCACGCAGCACTTAGTGCTGACAGACTCAAGAATGTTGAGTACGACAAAACTCTTGCAGGTCAGGTAGTTACCTTTGGGGCTTGCAAAAAGGGTACATACACACTTTCAATGACAGGCGTTGACTCAAAAAACGTTCAGATTTTTTACGAGCCTAACGTAAATATCAAAGTTGTTATGACCGACAAAGATGGCAACGTTATGGATTCGTCAAGTGGCGCTATTGGTGCAGGAGAGTACACCGTTACTAGCTCGATTATTGACTCAGTAACAGGTGAAGATGTTACTGATAATCCTCTCTTAGGTAAAGTATCTCTGAAAACTTACGTTCAGAACGGTGATAACGGAGAGGTTAAAGAATACGACAACGGTGCTAAAGTAACACTCACTCCTGATGAGCAGACCAACATCTACGTAGAGGGTAAATACCTCGAAGATTATACAATTTCGACCAAAGACCATCCTGAACTGTTCCCACTTAACTGGAATGTAGCAGAGCTTCCGAAACTCAAAGTTAGTGCTAAGGTTATGCAGAATCAAGCATGGTATATGCCACAAAAGCACGATAGTTGGCAGCCTATTAAAGTTACCGTTACTAACAACGGCGAAAAGCTCTCGGCTACTGAACTGGAGTCTTTAGTTTTAACTCCTGAGTTTTCAAAGGATATAAGCTATCGCATCGAACCTTTACCAGACGAGTCAGCGTTTTATATACACATCGCTCAGGATAAGAGTGGTAACTACGTTGAACCATCAACAGGTCTTTATACTGTGAAGACAAAGGTGACTATTACTGATGAAAATGGTTTTACAAATGTAGGATCAGACACCGAGATGTTTGAAATCCAGAAATATGCAAAGATTTGGAGATGGCTCATCTGGATTGTAATTATCGCGTTGATTCTGCTTTTATTCTTCCTGTTTATGAGTCAGAAAGTTCTGCCGAAGCGTATTGATAAAGATACAGCGGATTTTGAAACAATGAGCGCGGGTAACTTAGGACCTAACTACGTTGGTGTTGACTATAAGAGAAAGTCACGTTCGTTAAAAGTTTCTACAATAGGTGCTGTTGACTTTGATGAAAAGTGTACAGCAACCTTCAAACTCCAACCGGTAGATAACAGATTCAAGAGTTCGAAACAGAGAAGAATCAAAATCGTCGGAATAAATACAAACTGTAAAGCAGTAAGTATTAACCACACCGAATACGTGAAGAACGATAAAAACGTATGGGTTAAAAGTACTATGGTTGATTTAGCTAATCCACCTGCTATTGCTCACGAAACATTTTGTCCTGAAATTGAATTAGTACGAGGAAGCGATTCTTCTACTGATGCAACATTAACATGTAAAGTAAAAAATATTAAATAAACCGGAGGTAAAAAATGGCTGTTAAAAAAGAGAGAGTAAACTCTAATGTTACTAAAGAGACTTTATTCGTCGGCGTCGGCGGTATCGGCTCTGATATCGTAAGAAGAGTAGCGTTGCGTTGTAAAGGTAGCGAAGCTGACAACATCAAGTTCGTTGCTATGGACACAAACGCAAACGATCTCAAAGAAATCAAAAAGCAAGCACCTAATATGGTTACTATCCAGACATCATCCACACAGAGCGTTTTAGACTACTTAAAGAAAGATGATGACGCAAGAAATAACTGGTTCCCTAACAATACAATTCTTTATCCAAAGACTGTATCTGAAGGTGCTGGTCAGGTTCGTTCTATCTCTCGTCTTGCTTTAAATGCTACAATCAAAACTGGTGAAATCCAGAAACTCTACAAAGCTATCGACGACCTTTTCTTAAAGGACGGCGGCGAGTTCAAGCAGGCTTTACGTGTAGTTGTTGTTTCATCTGCATGTGGTGGTACAGGTTCAGGTATCGCTATGACAATGGGTATGCTCATCCGTGAGTATCTGCACAAGCACTACAGAGAGAAGGCTGCTATTATCCGTGGTTATTTATTACTTCCTGGTGTTATGGATACAGTTATCCGTACAGAAACAGAGCGTGAGAGTTTACGCAGAAACGGCTACGCTTGTATTAAGGAAGTTAACTCATTTATGATTAAGGCTTCCGGTTTCTGTGGCGTAAGAAAAGACCTCGAAAGATATAAGGGTCTGTACATTGACGTTCCTACTACAACAAACGGTATCGATAAACTCGAAGGACTTCCATTTGACTTCTGTTTCTTACTCGACAGAGTTGACCAGAGTCAGGAGAGTATGCAGACACTCCAGCAGTACAAAGAGTTTGCTGCACAGAGCCTTTATGAGCAGAATATCGGTCCTATGGAAAAGGATGCTTTCGGTATCGAAGATAATATCATCAAAGAGTTTGCTAACGGTGACAACTTAGGTAGAAACCGTTTCGGTGGTATTGGTGCTTCAGTTCTCCGTTACCCATACGAAGATATCGTTGAGTATGTTGCTAATTCCCGTGCTATTGCTTGTATCGGCGACGGCGAGACAGTAGGCGAGTGGCTCAAATACGATAAAGCTTACGAGAAAGAGAAAGCAGAGTTCAAGAAGAGACGTGCTTACACAATGGACAAGGCTCCTGAACTTGCTTCAGTTTACGTAAATGCTGTAAATAAAGGTTCGCAGCGCTTTGATACAGACATCAAGGGAAGTGTTGCAGTAAACGTTGAAAAGGTTGAGGCAGAGGTTAATACAAAGCTCAACGCGTTTATGAAGGCTTTCGAAGACCAGATTTTCAGTGGCTTTATTTCAAATCCTGCTATTAAGAACCTCAAGTATTCTGTTGATGAGATGGCAACAGAGAAGGATTACGATAAGAACGAAAACTTACGCGGTAAGGCTAATGAGAATCTCAATACTATCAGAACTTATGAGCAGGAAGTAAAACGTAACGCTGCTATTTCTGCTCGTTCAACAGCTCGTTCAATTCTCTTTGATGGTCCTTCAATGACTGGCGACGCAATGCCATACCACATTGAGAAGTTGTTAGCAGGCGCTGAGGGTGCTATGCATCCAAACGCAATGCGTTATATGCTCTACGCATTAAAGAAGAAGATCGATGAAGCTTACTTAAAGGCTCACAACAGTGTTAATGCTGAGTTTACTAAGCTTTCTAAGTATTCATCATCAGAAAACGACCCTGACTACTTCGATGTTAAGGGCGGTTTCACAAGTAAAACAGAAGAAACAAACATCGACGAAGTTTGTGCGCTTGAAGACGCAGAACCAGGCTTCTTCGAGAAAATTGGTGGTTATAAGCCATTATGGAATAAACTCAACGAGATTTTCCCTGCATACGTAGCGGTTCTCAAGAAATACTGCGATACAGTACTTAAAGAGGCAGCATACGAAGCAGCTTCAAAGTATGTAAAACAGCTTTGTGAAGAATTTGAGAAGTTCTATGCAGCGTTTGAAGGCAAGGTTATCACACTTTCAAAGGCTCAGGAAGAAATCGTTGATAAGCTTAAGTTCAGAGAAGGTAACTCAACAGCTTACGTTTGTGCAACAGAAAAGCACTTAAAGAGAATTGCAGAGATTTGTCCATCAACAGGTGACGATCTTATGTTACCTCCTGACCTTTCAGGTAAGATTTTCGACGCAATCAAGGCTAACGCTGAGAACGCTCGTGTTGCTCAGTTTGACCCTGCACTTGCAAAGCCAAGCACAGATATTTTTGATTCCGTTCTTATCGGTTACTTCAAGGATTCTGTAAGAGAAGACTGCGACGAGATTATTAACATCAATATCGTAAAAGCTATTGCTCAGGAACAGGAATTTGACGCATACTTCAAAGCTAAGGAAGCTGCTGAGGACGACGAGGTAGTATTCCCTAAGGCAATTTCTGACTCTGATAAGATGGACTATCTCAGAGCTAGAATTTCATTCGGTAATAAGCTCGCTGCTCCTGGTATCGGTTTTGCTACATTTGAAGAGCCAAGAGTTGTATCTCTGTGTGCTTACAACAAGAAGCTCGATGAGATGAGAGACATCAGCATCGCTAAGATGGTTGAACCATTCAAGATTGGTGCTACATCAACTGATACAGTTTCAAGATACGATATGCACTTCTTCAACGCTCTTTACAACATCACTCCTGATATGATTTCTCGTTTCAAGAGTCCTGAGGAAAACGGAACTGATGATCAGTACAACGAAGAGCCGGGTATCTACTATCAGGCATATCACGAGTACATCAAGGATATCGGTCCTGACTCAACAAAGAGCTCTACAATTTCACTTCATATCGACAAGCGTTGGGATTCACTTACAGAAATGCCTGAAATTTCACTTGACGCTAACTATAAGCATATGGTTAAGATTCATTCTGCACTCGTATATGGTATTGTACACGGTATGATTATCACTCATCCATCATCTAAGTACGATTCACAGAAGAGAATCTTTGCACTCGAAGACACAGAAGGCGACAGAACTTCACTTGTTGTTTCTAACGGAACAGAGTGTGACGAGTTCTACGAAGTACTTGACGCCCTCTATCGTGACAGAGCTTCTGTTAACAAGATTTTAGAAATGCAGAGAGAAAGATGTGAATACGACATCAACTCTAACCGCAGATACGCAGAAAGCGCATTCTTCAAAGATACAGAAAACTTCAAGATTGGCGATGGTCACGATGCACCAACAAGTATCTTTGAGATTCCTCTTGCTTACTATAATTCACTTCCACGTTCTATGATGGACGATAACGAGCTTTCAATTATGATCGACAGCGTTATCTCTGTTTTAGAGAAAGAAGTAAGAAAGTATGAGCAGGAAAAAGATATCGATCCATTACTTGCTTCCCGTCTTGAGGCACAGTTCAGACTGTTTGTAGAAAACTTCCTGAAATATAAGGAAAACGGAAGCAAAGATACTATTATAACTGATAACCGTGTTGTTAATATGGTATTCCGTAAAGTAAGTAACAAGATTAAGGCTTTACAGATTTATCAGTTCGATCAGAAAATTGACGAACTTCGTAAGCTTATCAAGTAATTTTAAACCAAGTTTTTAAGGGGAGGTTGTTTTATGTTCACGGTATTGATTGCCGAAAAAGAAACTATAAAACTCTTCGAAGAAACTAAAATGTTTTTTGGACCGTTACTTGATAATGAAAAAGTTGTTTTTTGTGAGTGGAATAAATACGGCGACACATTGGAGAATATGGTGCCTGATTTGTACGACATCATAGAGTTCAGAGAAGAGTGGCGCGCTGTTATTCTCTACGATGAAGATAGAGAAAAACTTAATCCGTTTGACTTTACGGGATACAGCGAATCGTATTATTCGGATGTGGAGAAAAACTGGGATTTCTACAAAAATCGTAGAAAATGCAGAATTCATTCCTATGAAAAAGCTAGCACAAACCCGCTTGTGAAACTCACAACGGGTTTGACAAAGCTCTCTGAATTTAAAACATTGGTTGTTGATAACGATGACTATGAAGCGGTTATCAATGACGAGATGAAAATCAGCGAGTTTATGCTCAAAAACCAGCTTGCACAAATCAATTGTTATGAAGTAGCAATGAAAATTGGAAAGTACCAGCGAGAAGCATTACTTAAATTTGTCGCAGAAAGTGACACAGATAATTTGCTTTCGCTTATTAAAAGCGGAGACGCTAAAGGAATTATGGAAATAATTCCTGAATCTCAGATACTCGATTTCATAAAACTCGTCGGCAACGACCCGAGTTTCTACGACCCTGAGTATTCTGAGTGTCTCATTGAAAACACTAAGAAAGCAAAGCTTTTAAGAACTATCGCTGCACGCTTTTCTATGAAAGATAAATTACCTACTGAAGTAATCTGTCTTTCTCCTAGAACATTCAACTTCGAAATCTTAGAGCAGGATACTAAGTGGAAGAAAAAAGACGAAAACTCATACACACGTTTTGCACAGTTCAATATGTACAACGAGAGTCTTAAATTTGTTCTTTTTGATATCCTGCCTAAAGACAACAAGAAGTATCGTTTTGACCAGATAAAATTGTTGTGTCTGTTGCTTCTTATTTGCGACTACGAGATGCCGAAAGGTTTAGTTACAGCAAACCATGTATACAGAGCGAATATCGACTTTGATAAGTCGATTGTATCTCGAATCTGTGAGGGTTATCTTAGCAAACTTAAAGCAACTGAGGTATATTTACACGAGCTCGAACAGCAGGTTGACGCTGAAAAAGCTGTGCCGGTTGATGACCGTACAGCACGCAGACTTTTCGAGTCAGATGTACAGATTCCGGTGAAAATCAATAACGATTTCAAAAGAACTGATCTGTATGCACAGTATAAGGAAATCGGCCTTTCAACCGACTGTCCTGTAGACGAAGAAAGCTCGTGGAACGTACAGTTTAGACAGATTATGAAGCAGTTTGTCAGATATTTGCGTGAGCCTAAACGTGCGCTCAAAAATTCTGTAACAGAGGGACTTCATAAAAATAACAAGATTACTGATGACAGAACACTCTTGTTGTCTGAAAATCAGATAGAAGATGTAAAAATCCATCTCTACGAAGAAGAGCAGAAGATGGTCGATACATCAACTTCACACTTATTTAATGTTAAGAAATTCAATGAACAGTTAAAAGATGCTGATAAAGATATCCGCCGCACAGTTGCTCAGCGTATGACGAAAGGCAGAACTGTGTTTATCGCACTTTTGGCAATTGGCGCATATTTACTTGGGTTTTTGCCGTTGATTTTTACAAATTTGAATACGACAAAATCTTTCACTACAGCTTTACTTATAACTCTTGTCACAGTCCTTGTATTTGCTATTGCAGGATTTATATACCTCTTTGTATTAAAGCGTAAGCTCATACATAAATACAGGAACTTCAACGCTGTTATGAGTGGCATCTGTACATCAATCAACAGAGCTCTGGCACAGTTTTCAAAGTACTTAAGTTCAGCGTGTAACGTAATGCGTGACCATTCTGTATTACAGAATCGTGATTCAGCTGTTACACGTATGAAGCGAGTAATCAAGTACCACAGAATAAGAGTCAGAGAAAATATCACTAACGTCAGTACGATGTTTGTTAAATATGTTGATTTCAACAGCGTTGACTTAAAAGAGAGTGAACCGTATTATCACGACTTCACTATTTTAAAAGACTACGAGTACGAGATGCCTAGCATCTGTGTTAATAAGAGAATTGAATTTTTACAGCATGGCTACGAGATAGTAGCACCTGTTGACTATGTCAACAAAGTAATTCTTGCGAGGGAGGAGCTATATGATTAACCCTTTTCTTGAAACAATCATAAATATAGTAAAAGTCTTGTTAGCGATAGTTCCTTTTGTCGTTTTATGCTTTGTGTGCGCAAAGGTTAATATAGTTAAAACACAGCGTAGCAAGCAATTTTTGATGCCGGTTATCGCTGTACTGTATTCGGTTTTTGCACTCATTATGATGAACAAATTGAACACATGGATACTGAGGTTTATAAAGAATATTCCGAAGTGGATTATGTCTTTGGCAGGTGTGGATTTTTTACCTGCTCAGCTTCAGGAACCGATTGCGATTGTCGGAAATTACATAAAGACTTTTCTTGATAGTCTTAACCTTACATTCTGGGTTTTCTTTATTACAAACGCTTTAATCATAGCTGTTTATCTTATTGTTAAGAAAATCGCTATTATGATTATGGCTAAAAAAGTAAAGAAAGACGGCGACATCCACACTCAGGTAGCAAGTCATTTTTACGACTTCTTCGTAGAAAAAGACGTGTGGTGTTTAAAGGAAAATTACGTGCAGGCAAGAAGCTTTTTAAAGTTTTTCTACATAATAGCTGTAATTTTCTCCTGCATACTCACTATCGCAAGTCGTTGGATGTATTATGATAAGTGGATATCCAGCGTGTTTTATCCTGTTTTCGGTATCATCATTTTGGGCGAAGTTTACTTTTATCTTGATGGTATTACAGCACGCGAGTATACAAACGATATCCTTGGTGAGGATGAAGACGCATACAAAGTCGTCAATTACTCATTACTTCGAAAGTTCTTACGCTCTATTTTTTCAGATAAACTCTTAAGTGAGAATACAAGCATCAACAACGCTCTTGCGTATGATGTTACTACTGATGATATAGTACGCGAACTCGAAAGTGATGAAGATCCAAAAATCGCTACTTTTGCTTCTTATATAGATGTTCTGAACAGAACAGGATTCAAGATTGACCACAACTATTTTTATTCATCCCTTGATATGCTTAACGGAAAGAGCGTGTTGTTTAACAACCCGTTCTACAACGACCTTATTCCGTACGCATTCTATCCGATGAACAGAACGTTGTTAAGTCACAAAAAAGTCCTTGTTGTACTGGGAAGACACGCGATAGAAGACGATATCAAAGAGTGGCTCGAGCGCGGTATTGAGTCTGTTACCAATATTCCGTTTATGTGGAATATCGGAGTTTTAACAAAAGAACAGCAGGACCTTGATATCGGTATTGTTACACGCTCTGATGTTTTAGATATCGAAATGCACAACGCAAATTCTGATTTCCTTGAAAATGTCGGATTTTTCGTTGTGATAGAACCATCAAAACTCATTTCTACTGCACAGATAGGTCTTAACCTTCTCGTTAAAAAGTGCAAAACAAATGAGGACAATAATATAGTATTCTGTTTATGCGATAAAAACTGTGACGGTCTTGTTGATGCTATGTCACATACTTTGATGACAAGCATTACTGAGGTTTCTGCTACAAGTAAGCATCTTGGCACAGTATCGTATATGTGTTGGGAATCTGACAAAGAGTATCTCCACCACAGACTTCTCCCGAATATCTCCAGATATCTCGGTATGGGTACTGAACTTTCTTTTGCGGCACTTAAGAATCAGGTGTCAAAAACAAGATGGTATGGTGGCGAAGCGTTCCCTGTAACAGATATGCGCTGGATTGCAAAGCAGTACTATTATGACCTTACAAAGTACGCTAGCATTTCTACTAATCAGGATGCTATGGATGAGCACTTTATTACAAGCTCGAATTTCTGGAGTGCACAGACCGAGAGAAACTGTTACACAACAGTAGAAGATGAGTCTTATAATATGTTTGAGATTTTACGTGATTTCTCAACACGTACTACAGATCAGGGCTTCATAAACGTAATTTCATCCGAGTATCTGATGAAGGATTATATGTCCGATAACGCGTCTATTTTCGAAACAGACGCAAAGGCTATTCCACAGATAGTAGCGGATTATACCCGCTCTAACCGTAACACTGCCTTAAGACTTATTTTAAGACTCAGCACCTACCCTGTAGAGAAATCTTTACTCGAAAAAGAACTTTCGTTGCTGGGTATCGAAGTGTTCGACCTGAAGAAACAGCTGTGGTTTGAGTTTTATCGCTGCTTTGCTGACGTCGATGCTGTAGCAAAGCTGTCACCAGACTACAAACAGGCAGTTTGCGATGTTTTCGGTATGCCGATTAAATTCGGTGATGTTGAAATGTCACATAGCATTATCGATGTTAACGAAGGCTTTAACGTTAAAAAGGGTACAATGGAAACTCTGTACTCTATTACAGATAAAGTGTTTATCTCTTCGTGCGTATCACAGCTCAAATCTGCAGGCTATGTCGCTGAAGATGAAAAGGGTGAGAGATATTACTTAGGTTCTGAGCTTCGCGGTCATATTTACCAGAAGTATCTTCCTGGTCAATTCTTCACATTCGGTGGTAAGTACTACGAAATGCAGTATCTTACTGCTGATGGTCAGGTGCTCGTTCGCAGAGCTGCTGATCATATTAATGGCAGACCTGAGTACAGACAGCTCAGAGAGTACTGTATCCGTGGTGTGCGTCAGTCCGATAAGATTGGTGCACAGCAGAATATCGCAGGTATGAAGATTGTAAAAGAGTACGCAGACATAACTGTTGATACTCCTGGTTACTTACGTATGGATAAGTATAACGATTTTGCTTCTGCAAAGAAGGTTTCTTTCGAGGGCGAAAACAACGGTATTCCACAGCGTAAGTACTTCAATAAGGAAATCCTGAGAATCGAGCTGCCTGCTTATGAAGATAAGCTGACAGACAGTATCAGATATACTATTACTCTTCTTATCAACGAGCTTTTCAGAACACTTTTTGCTGAAAATCAGGCTTATGTCTGTGCGCTGACTGATTGTAGCTTTATTACTGATGACAGTAGAATTAATCCGCTTACATATTCACTATGCAGTGAAAACTGTGAGCTTAATAATAACTCGATTTACATTATCGAGGACAGCCAGCTTGATTTAGGTTTAGCTGTAGCGGTCGAGAGAAATATCGAAAGAATTCTCAGCATAGTACACGACTATCTTGACTGGCATTTTGATACTCTTGAGACTTCTCTTAATCCACCTGTAGAACCTGAATCTCCGATTAAGTTCTCAGACGAGCCTTTCGTTCCTGAGGGTGTTGACCCTGAAAAAGAAGGTGAACCTGATGGTAAGAAGAAAGGCATTTTCAGAAGAGCTATCGATAAAATTAAAGGCTGGTTTAAGAAAAAACCTAAAAAAGAAAAAGAGCCTGTTGCTGAGGAGGAAACTCCTACTGCAGAGCCAGTAGAGGAAACAACGGAAATTACAGCTGTTGATGGTGAAACTGTTGAAGAAACTCCTGTTGTTGAAAATGAGGAAGAAACTGTGGATGAAACTCAAGAAATTGAGTCTACAGAAACACAGGCTGATGAAACAGTTCCTGAAGAAACAGAAGAGACAACAGTGGTTATTCCACAGGATACAGAAGATACAACTGTTGATCCTGAAGAAGTTTCGGATAATGCTGTAACCGACGAAGCTG
>JAFOED010000097.1 GCA_017380355.1 Ruminococcus sp.
AGTTTCGAGAGGTAACCGTCTTTAACAGTGACGATAGCATAAACTCCGGACTTCGAAATATCAGCGACTAAAATATTATCTTTAGCTTCTCCAGAATAAATAGTCTCATCAAGGTCGTTTAAGTTAAACTCTTTACCACCTAAATTGTAAACGATTGAAAGGTCAGAATCTGCAGCTTTTGCTAACGCAGGACTTGTAAAACTCTGAGGGTATGAATAAATAGTACTGCCGAAGCTATTCAGTGTAGCGAACTTAGTGTCAGATGCGTAAACGAGATTTGTGTCAATACGGGTGAAATTACCGTTATTAATAACATCTCCGTCAGTAGAAATTGGAAAACGCTCTTCTTTATCTTTATTAAGCACTCCGTACTGTACCCAGTTCTTGATGTTAGAGAAAGTGAGTCTGTCTCTGTTTGCAAAAGCAAAAACAGCGGTAGCAAGCACTAAGATGATAATAAGCGCGAAGATAATCGACTTTTTGTTGACCTTAACTGTCTCTATAAAAGAAGAAAAAGACTTTTTAGAGTTACCCTTTTTCTTAAATGGGATAACGTTGGAGCTTTTTTTCTCGCTTTTAACAGGTTTTGCTTTTTTAGGTGGTTTCACCTTTTTATCACGCTTTGGTTTTTCTAAAGGTTCTGTAGGAGTAGATACAGTTTCCTGCTTTTTATCTTTTAACTGCTTTTCTCTCTCCTTTTTACCTTCTTTCACCATTTTGCGCTTTTCTTTTAACGACATACCTGTTGATACTTCTGCATCTTCATCAGTTTCAGCAGGAGCTTCTGAGACTGTGTCAGTTTCAGTATCCTGTACTGTTATTACAGGAGTATCATCCACGTCGAAATTATCGTCGTCTTCTTCGATAACATCAACGAAAACCTCTTCGTTTTTCACAGTTTCTTTTTTGTTATCACTGAAGCGTTTACCTTTATATCTCATAAAAACACCTTTGTTTAATAAATAACTTCATCTAAATAAAGTCCGCATGCAGGAGCAGTAGGTCCTGCTTCTTTACGGTTTTCGGCTTTAATAATATCAGGGATAGAATCAGGCTCGAGCTTTCCCTGTTGAATCTTAAGAAGTGTGCCGACCATAATACGAACCATATTGTACAAAAATCCGTCAGCCTGAACGGTCATATACACAAAGTCGCCCTCACGCTTAACAGAAAAACTATGTACTGTACGGGTGAAGTCACCCTTTTCCCTTTTGTCTAAAGTACAAAAGGAAGTAAAATCGTGAGTTCCTACGTACGCCTGCGATGCACGGTTTAGCATCTCGACGTCGATAGGATAGCGATAATGCAGAGCGTAACCCTCACAAAACGGATTTCTCACTTCTGTATTAAGAATCTTATAGACATATTTCTTACCTTTTGTGCTGTAGCGAGCGTGAAAATCTTCATCTGCTTCGCACACGTCTTTTACAACGATGGACAGTGGTAAATAACGATTAAGCGCGGCTTTTAAACGCTCGCAGGTAATTTTGTGGTCAGTTTTCATAGAAATGACGTACATGTTAGCGTGTACGCCAGTATCAGTACGGCTACAACCCTTTATGTCAGGAGTGCATCCTATAACGCTTTTCAGAGCATTCTGGAAACATTCCTGCACGGTCAGAGCGTTTTTTTGAATCTGCCATCCGTGCAAATCCTTGCCGTCGTATGAAATTGTAATCTTTAAATTTCTCATCTCACTGATGGGAGTAACACATTGCATAATACAACTCCACAAATAACAAGTAAAATAACACCCATAGAAACGTAATCACGTGCACCTAAGCGCAGCTGTTTCATACGGGTTCTGCCCTGTCCACCCTGATAGCATCTACACTCCATAGCGACAGCTAGTTCGTACGCGCGACGGAAAGCAGAAACGAAAAGCGGAATTAAAACAGGGATCAACGCTTTAACTCTCGCTATAAGATTGCCTGACTCCATATCAGCACCACGTGCTTTCTGGGCCGACATAATCTTGTCGGTTTCTTCGAGTAAAAGCGGTACAAAACGAAGCGCGATGGTCATCATCATCGCAATTTCGTGAACTTTGATTTTAAAAATAGTGAGCGGTTTCATAAGTCGCTCTAACGCGTCTGTCAAATCAGTCGGCGATGTAGTAAAAGTCAGCGCCGAACTGACAAGAATAAGACAGATTATACGAACGGTAACAAATATCGCATTATATATACCCGAAAGTGTCACCTTAAATATCCAGAACTGATAAATCGGATCACCAGTACCGTAAAAAAGATTGAGCAAAGAAGTGATGAGTACAATAAACAGTATCATCTTCAAGCTCTTGAAATAAAGTCTGAGTGGTACTGAAGACATAAGCACTATAGCAAGAACAGTAGTTGCTACGAGTGCAAGTGAATAAAAATTAGAAGTGCAGAAAACAAGTACTAAAAAAGCAGTAAGCGACAGAATCTTAACTCTAGGGTCAAGTCTGTGTAGCACGCTTTTTGCAGGATAGTACTGACCGAAAGCGATATCTCTCATTACAATCTGCCCTCCTTTTTCAGAAGTTCGGTAATCTCAAGTACTGCTTTATCAACTGTGAGAATACCTTTTGGCAAATCAAGTCCCATCTCACGGAGTCTATCAGTAACACGAGTAATCTGAGGCACTCGTAAACCAATAGAGTTAAGCTCGTCAGCACGAGCAAAAATCTCCTGCGTTTTATCGAACATAAACATCTCGCCTTTGTTCATAACCATAACTTTATTACAAACACGAGCGACATCTTCCATCGAGTGTGAGACTAAAATAACAGTGTTGTTGCGTGCTTTCTGGTACTGAGAAATCTGTGACAAAAGGACATTTCGACCAACAGGGTCAAGGCCTGCAGTAGGCTCGTCCAGAATAAGCACATCAGGGTCCATCGCAATAACACCTGCGATAGCAGCTCTGCGCTTTTCACCGCCTGACAAATCAAACGGAGATTTTTTAAGCATTTCGTCAGTAAGGCCGACGAATTTAGCAGCATTTAAAACCCTTTTATTAATTTCTTCTTCGCTTAATCCCATATTAGATGGGCCGAAAGCGATATCTTTTTCAACAGTTTCTTCGAAAAGCTGATACTCAGGATACTGGAAAACAAGACCGACTTTAAAACGGAATTTGCGGATTTCCTTAGGCTTTTGCCATATATCCACCGAGTCGACATAAACCTTGCCAGAAGACGGCTTAATAAGACCGTTGAGCATAGAAACAAGCGTCGACTTACCCGAACCTGTGTGGCCGATAAGTCCGACGAAATCACCCTTTTGGATTTCAAAAGAAACATCTTTTACTGCGTGACGTTCAAACGGAGTCTTTGCGCCGTAAGTGCAACAGAGGTTTTCGACTTTTATACTACTCATAAAAGCACCTCCGCAAGCTTATTCACACAGTCGTCAGTATGAAGACTGAGAGTATCAATATTAACTCCGCAGGCACGAAGCTTATAACAAAGCTCGGTTACCTGTGGGATATCAAGACGATGACGCTTTAAAAGCTCGACCTGAGAGAAAACCTCCTGCGGTGTACCCGAAGTCAGAATCTTGCCACCGTCCATAACGATAACCCGGTCAGCGTCGACAGCCTCGTCCATATAGTGAGTAATCAAAACGACGGTGATACCCTTTTCGCGGTTGAGCTTCTTAATAGTGCTCATAACCTCTTCTCTGCCCTTTGGGTCGAGCATAGCGGTAGGCTCATCTAAAACAATGCAGGAAGGCTCCATCGCGATAATACCTGCAATAGCAACACGCTGTTTCTGACCACCCGAGAGTTTATGTGGTGGCTGGTTGCGGTACTCGTACATATCGACAGCTTTCAGCGCTTCGTCAACTCTCACTCTTATTTCTTTAGGCTCTATTCCTAAGTTTTCAGGGCCGAAAGCAACGTCTTCTTCAACAATAGACGCAACAAGCTGGTTGTCAGGGTTCTGAAGCACCAAGCCGACCATACGTCGTACAGTGAATTCATCGTCTTCTAAAGCTGTGTCGATATCGTTGACGTAGAGCTTACCCGAGTGTGGTAAGAGCATTGCGTTCAGGTGCTTTGCGACAGTTGACTTTCCACAGCCGTTGTGACCAAGAAGTGCGACGAACTCACCTTTTTTCACGGTAAATGAAACATCATCAAGCACTTTATCGGCTTTTTCTATATTAACTTGTGTCTGTTCTTCATCGATATAGCTGAAAGTAAGATTCTGTGCTGTGATAAATTCCATATAATCTCCGTGTTATCTTTTCCAAATTGCGGTACTTCCGCAAGGTAAAATCAATCCTGATTCGGTGACATGGAGTCCGATTTCGCTTGATGTAACCGAGCCACCGAATTTTTTTACTAAAATTGTGTTTAACATATACTCCATAACTGACGGTGGTAAACCCGTAGTGTAGGAGTTTAAGATGAAGAAGCGTGCGTCGTCAGAAAGAATGGTGGAACATAATTCTATAAAAGAATAAAGCTGTTCTTCCAGTTTCCACACTTCGCCACCCGGACCGCGTCCGTATGACGGAGGGTCCATGATAAGGCCGTCGTACTTATTGCCTCGACGCTGTTCCCTTGCGACAAACTTCATACAGTCATCAACAAGCCATCTGACAGGTTTGTCGGCTAAATTCGATGAAACCGCGTTTTCTTTAGCCCACTGAACCATACCTTTTGACGCGTCGACGTGGCACACCTTAGCGCCTGCTTCTAAGCACGCGAGAGTCGCACAGCCTGTGTAACCGAAGAGGTTGAGGACGTTGAGCTGTCTGTCGGCGTTTTTGATAATATCGCTCGCGAAATCCCAGTTAGTAGCCTGTTCAGGGAAAATACCAGTATGTTTAAAGCCCATCGGCTTTACGTTGAAGACTAAATCTCTGTATTTAAGCGACCACTGCTGTGGAATTTTCTTGTACACCTGCCACTGACCACCGCCTGAATTTGAGCGGTGATAACGAGCGTGCGCGTTCTTCCACAGCGGATTTACTCGCTTTGTATTCCATATAATCTGCGGGTCAGGACGGATGAGGATAATATCTCCCCATCGCTCGAGTCGCTCACCGCAAGATGCATCTATAAGCTCGTAGTCGAGCCAATTCGATGATACTCGCATCAGCCAAGTCTCTCCTTAACGATAGCAGCCATCTCGTTTGCTAACTTATCGATTTCGTCGTAATCTTCACCCTCGAGCATAACTCGAACGAGTGGCTCTGTACCTGAAGCACGAACTAAAATACGACCTCTGCCCTCTAAAATCTTAGAGATACGCTCGATAGCTTCTTTTATGCCTTCGTCTGTCTTGAATACAGCCTTACCCTCGTTAGAAATCCTAACGTTAACGAGTACCTGTGGGAAACGCTCCATTAAAGTAGCGATAGAAGAAAGTCTTGCCTGTCTACGGTTTAACATACTTAAGAGATGTGCGCCTGTGAGCTGACCGTCACCTGTTGTAGCGTAGTCAAGGAAAATAACGTGACCGCTCTGCTCACCGCCGATATTGTAGCCTTCTTTCAGCATTTCTTCTAAAACGTATCTGTCGCCAACAGCAGTAGCAACGAAGTTCATACCGTTTTCGTCACAGAATCTGTTAAAGCCCATATTAGTCATAACTGTGCCGACAACAGCATCCTTCTTGAGCTTACCCTGACTCTTTAAATCAGCAGCAAGAATAGCGATGATATAGTCACCGTCAACGAGCTCGCCGTTGTTATCAACAGCTAAGCATCTGTCAGCGTCGCCATCAAAAGCAAGACCAGCGTCGAGCTTGTTGTCTTTAACGTACTGCATAAGTGTCTCCATATGAGTTGAGCCACAGTTTGTGTTGATGTTAACGCCGTCAGGACTGTCAAAGAGCATATGAACTTTAGCACCGAGCTTTGTGAAAAGTTTCTCTGCTGTACGTGATGATGAACCGTTTGAGCAGTCAAGAGCAACTTCCATACCATCAAGTGCGTATGGTACTGTGGATGCTACGTAGTCGATGTAATCGTCAGCAGCGCAGTCGATAGTCTCAACAGTGCCGAGGCCCTCATGCTCAGGAATTGTGTATGGCTTAGCGTTGTCAAGAATGATAGCTTCGATCTCTTCTTCTAATGCATCAGGGAGTTTGTAACCCTCACCGCTGAAGAGCTTAATGCCGTTGAATTCGTATGGGTTGTGTGACGCTGAAATCATAATACCTGCGTCAGCGTTGTACTTCTTAACGAGGTAAGCAACAGCAGGAGTAGGAACAACACCTAAAAGCTTTACGTTAGCACCAACAGAGCAAAGACCTGCGATAAGAGCGCCTTCGAGCATATCGCCTGAAAGACGAGTATCCTTACCGATTAAGAAAGTTGGGTGCTTAACATCGCTAGAAGTTAAAACCATAGCAGCAGCTTTACCGATGTTCATAGCGAGTTCAATTGTAAGTTCTGTATTAGCGACGCCTCTAGCGCCATCTGTACCAAATAATCTTCCCATATATATTCTCCTAAACTAAAAAATTTTTATTCAAAAAGGCTGCCCTGTGCCGGTGTGGTATTAACAGGCACATCGTAGCCCAAATGTCTGTAAGCTTCAGCGGTGACACATCTGCCGCGAGGTGTACGGCTCAAAAATCCGATTTGCATCAGATACGGCTCATACACATCCTCGATTGTGACAGCTTCTTCACCGATTGCGGCGGCTAAAGTCTCTAAACCAACAGGACCGCCGTTATAATAGCGAATCATCGCGTCGAGCATACGTCGGTCGTTCTGGTCAAGGCCTAACTCGTCGATCTCGAGTCTGTCAAGTGCGGTACGTGCTACATCGCATGTAATCACACCATCAGATATAACCTCAGAAAAGTCGCGCACACGTCTTAAGAGTCTGTTAGCAATACGTGGCGTCCCTCGACTTCGTGACGCAAGCTCAAGTGCTCCGTCGTCATCAATCCCGATACCTAAGATTCCTGCACTTCGCTTAATAATATCAGCAAGCTCTGATGGTGTGTACATCTCAAGTCTAAGCACAACGCCGAAACGATCTCGAAGCGGTGCTGTGAGCTGACCCGCTCGCGTCGTCGCGCCGACTAGCGTAAACTTCGGCAATGGCAGGTGATACGACGCCGCCATCTGACCCTTTCCTGTGATGATATCAATAGCGAAGTCCTCCATAGACGGGTACAGAATCTCTTCAACAGCACGGGAGAGTCTGTGTATCTCGTCGATAAAGAGCACATCACCGGGATTCAAATTAGTAAGTAAAGCCGCTAAATCTCCGGGCTTTTCAATCGCAGGTCCCGAGGTGATTCGTATATTTACTCCCATCTCGTTTGCAATAATACCTGCTAATGTCGTTTTACCAAGTCCCGGAGGACCGTAAAGCAGTACGTGATCAAGCGCTTCTTTTCGGTTTTTCGCCGCCTGAATGAAAACACTCAGGTTTTCCTTAGCCTTTTGCTGTCCGACGTATTCATCTAGCGTTTTAGGCCTTAAAGGATTGTCGCCCTCAACCAAATCCTGCGGGATTTCGCTTGTGTCGACCAATCGGTCTTCAAAATCCATTTCAAATTCAGTGTAGTCCATAATATATTACCCTTTCAAAAGAAAGTAATGTCAAATTTATCCCATCTGTTTCAAAGTCAAGCCGATAAGCTGTTCAACAGAAAGCGTCGGATCGAGCTTAGACAGAATCGGAGTGACATCGGCGGCACTGTAACCGAGTACAGCCAAAGCGCCGACTGCTTTTGAGATGTTACCTGTATCTGCGATAACGGAGCCTTTGCTGACAACCATATCATCAGAAGCAGTAGCAAAACCTTTAATCTTATCCTTAAGCTCTAAAACTATACGCTGTGCCAGTTTCGGACCGACGCCCGAAGCACGAGTGAGGGTTTTATAGTCACCCGATGATACAGAAAGCGCGATTGTCTCACTAGAAAGTTCCGACAAAATAGCAAGCGCTACTTTCGGCCCAACACCCGAAACAGAGATTAAAAGCTTAAAGGTAGAAAGCTCGCCTTTAGTGTAAAATCCGAAAAGCTCGACAGCGTCTTCACGCACGTTCATATATGTGTAAAGCATAACTGTAGAGTTGAGCTTAAGCTCTTTTTGTGTCGTTAAGGTAGTGTTTACTTTATATCCGATACCACCACATTCGACCACGGCAAAGCCCGATTCGATGTGGATAAGTGTACCTTTAACCGAATAAATCATAGTTTTATGCCTCCGTTGTGCATATTCTGTCTTGTCACTGTTCCGCACGCGTGCGTGTGAGTAATCGCAATAGCGAGCGCGTCAGCGGTATCGTCAGGCTTCGGAACTTCTTTTAAGTGAAGCAGACGTCGTGTCATCTCCATAACCTGAGGTTTTTTTGCTTTACCGTAGCCTGTGACAGCTACCTTGACCTGAAGCGGTGTGTATTCAAAAACCTTTACTCCGCATTGCTGTGCTGCGAGCAAAATCACACCTCGTGCCTGAGCGACTAAAATCGCGGTAGTGACATTCGTGGAAAAATAGAGCTTCTCGATAGCGACAGCGTCAGGCTTAGCATTTTCGAGAATTGTAATCATATCGTCATAAATCTGCTGTAGTCGTAAATTAAAATCGGTGTGAGCTTCAGTAGTAATCGCGCCGAAAGCTTTCGGTCTGTAAGTTGAGCCATTAAAATCGATAACACCCCAACCGACAATAGCGTATCCCGGATCAATGCCGAGCACTACCATAAGCTTACTCCTCCTCTCAAAAAAACGTACTTTCCCATATTTATGTTATATTATAACATAGTAGGTCTTCAATAGCAATAAAAAGGCACAAAAAAAACAGTGAACTTTTTGTAAAGTCCACTGTCCTTAAAATTGTGTTAAATTCTGTGTTTTTGCGTTATTTTGAAAGAATATCGTTAAGCTTTTTTATCACCTGTAGCGATGGCTCAGGAATATCCGAAAAAGGAAAGTCGATTTTCAAGCTATCGTACTTAGTTACGCAGATTTTACGAAATGGTAAAAGCTCAATTTTATCGACACAAGAGTGTGAGTTTTTGAGTGATTTCAAACGATTAACGTTCTCTTCATCGTCGCTTTTTGTAGGGATTATAACCTGTCTTAAGGTCGTAGCAATCCCCTTTTCCTGCAGATAGTCGAGAAATTCGAGCACCTTTTCATACGAGCAACCGACGTTTTCTCTATACGACTCTTCGTCAGTGTATTTTATATCAAGGAGCACTCTGTCAGTAACAGAAAGTAATGCTTTTACAGAGTCGCTGAGGATGCTGCCCGACGTATCAAGACAAGTGTTTATGCCGTTTTCGTGACAAAGCGAAAAAACTTCTCTCACAAAATCCGCCTGTAAAATCGGCTCGCCGCCGGAAACAGTGATGCCTCCGTTTTCGCCGAAATATTCTTTATAACGAACGACTTTTTTAAGTATCTCATCAGGGGTATATAGCTCGCCTTCCCCTATCTCCCACGTGTCTGGATTATGACAGCATTTGCACCGTAAATTACAGCCTTGTGTAAACACGACAAAGCGTACACCAGGACCATCTACGGTGCCAAGACTCTGAAACGAGTGCACATATCCCTTTATCATAACGCCTCGTGGAAAGTACGGCTGATAACCTCACGCTGCTGTTCTTTCGAGAGCTTGTGGAAGTTTACAGCATAACCTGAAACACGGATTGTAAGGTTAGGGAATGCTTCAGGGTCTTCGTATGCTTTGATCAAAGTTTCTCTGTTCAAGACGTTTACGTTGATATGGTGTGCGCCCTTAGCAAAATAGCCGTCGAGTACAGAAACGAGGTTTGCGATACGCTCGTCGTCAGATTTACCGAGTGCTTCAGGTGTGATAGAGAATGTGTTAGAAATACCATCTCTGCAGTCGTCGTAGCTGATTTTTGCAACAGAGTTAAGTGACGCGAGAGCACCATTTTCTTCACGATTGTGCATAGGGTTAGCACCAGGAGCAAACGGTGAACCTGCGGCTCTGCCGTCAGGAGTAGCACCTGTGTGTTTGCCGTACATAACGTTTGAAGTGATAGTAAGAGCTGAAAGTGTGTGGATAGCGTGACGATATGTAGGAGTTTTTCTAAGCTCAGTAATAACCTTATGGCACATATCTTTTGCGATAAGGTCAACAGAGTCGTCATCGTTACCGTATTTAGGGAAATCACCGTTTGTATTAAACTCAACAATGAAGCCTTCTTCGTCCTTAACAGGAGAAACTTCAGCATATTTAATAGCGCTTAAAGAGTCAGTAACTACAGAAAGACCAGCAATACCGAAAGCCATAAAGCGCTCTACAGCAGTATCGTGCATAGCCATCTGTGTCTTCTCGTAAGCGTACTTATCGTGCATATAGTGGATAACGTTCATAGTATTTACGTAGAGGTTAGAAAGCCACTTGATGTAAATATCGAAACGCTCCATAACTTCATCGTAATCGAGTTTATCACCTGAAAGTACAGGCATCTGTGGTCCGATGTGCATACCGCTTTTGGTATCGTAACCACCGTTAATAGCAATAAGTAAAAGTTTAGCAAGATTACAACGAGCACCGAAGAACTGCATCTGCTTACCTACCTTCATAGCAGATACGCAACATGCGATCGCGTAGTCATCACCATAGATAGGACGCATTACATCGTCATTCTCATACTGGATAGAATCTGTATCTTTTGAGACCTTAGCACAGAAACGCTTGAAGTTCTCAGGTAAAGATGTTGACCACAAAACAGTCAGGTTAGGCTCAGGAGAAGAACCTAAAGTGTAGAGAGTGTTAAGCATACGGAATGTAGACTTAGAAACTAATGTTCTGCCGTCTTCACCCATACCACCTAAAGCTTCAGTAATCCACATAGGATCACCACCAAAGAGCTCGTTGTACTCAGGTGTACGAAGATGACGAGCAATACGGAGCTTGATAACGAAATCGTCCATAAGCTCCTGTGCACCCTCTTCGGTTAACACACCGTTTTTAATATCTCTTTCGATGTAAATATCAAAGAATGTGCTCACTCTGCCTAAAGACATAGCAGCACCGTTCTGCTCTTTAATAGCAGCAAGATAAGCAAAATACGTCCACTGGATAGCTTCTTTCGCATCTTTTGCAGGTTGTGAAATATCATAGCCGTACATAAGCGCCATTTCTTTCATAAAGCCCAGGAATGTGATCTGCTGATAAAGCTCTTCGTAAAGACGAATTTCCTCAGTATTGAGTGTACCTGTAGAGATAGCAGCTTTGTCTTTCTTCTTCTCTTCGATGAGCTTGTCAACACCGTAAAGAGCTACTCTTCTGTAGTCACCGATGATTCTGCCTCTGCCGTAAGCATCAGGAAGACCTGTGATAACGTGGCACTTACGCGCTGCACGCATCTCGTCAGTATAAGCACGGAAAACACCGTCGTTGTGAGTAGTACGGAAACGGAACTCATCCTCAATTTTACGGCTGAGTTCATAACCATAAGCCTTACAAGCCTGTCTCGCCATACGTATACCACCAAATGGGTTAACACCACGCTTTAAAGGACGGTTAGTCTGCATACCTACAATAAGCTCGTTATCTTTATCGATATATCCTGGTGAGTAACTTGTAAGTGATGATACAGTTGCGGTGTCGATATCGAGTACACCGCCATACTGACGCTCGAGAGCAAACAAAGACTCTACCTTTTTCATTAATTCTTTTGTACGCTGTGTAGGCTGAGCTAAAAAGCTATCATCGCCTTTATACTCACAGTAGTTTTGCTGAATAAAGTCGCGTACGTTAATTTCTTCAGTCCATACGCCCTTATTAAATCCATTCCAGTTTTCGTGATTCATATAGAATTCCTCCTTCTTTCAGACTGTCAAATATAACAAAAAATGGACAATCCACTTGTAAACAAGCGAACTGCCCAGACGGTCGGCTATATATCACCCATGCTTCCTTGCGGTTATTCCGCACAATCCGTCAGTTGCACAAGTGTGTACTAATATAATACAATATATCTATATATTTTGTCAATCAAAATGGCACAAAATATTGTGGTTTCACTCTCTTTTGTACAAAGATACAGTATTATTGTCATAAATGAGCTCTACTCGGTCAAAATGCACGATATAGTCGAATTTATAT
>JAFOED010000013.1 GCA_017380355.1 Ruminococcus sp.
AAATCTCTATAAGCTGATATCTCTTTCACATCTTAATTATTTTTACAAACGTCCTCGTATTCCGAAGTCTGAACTTATAAAGCACAGAGAAGGCCTTATTATCGGTTCTGCGTGTGAAGCAGGCGAGCTTTATCGAGCTATTATGATGGGCAAGCCTTGGGGCGAGCTTAAAGGTATAGCTTCATTCTACGATTATCTCGAGATTCAGCCTAACGGAAATAATATGTTTATGGTTCGTAAAGGTACCGTAAAAGGTGTTGCAGAGCTCGAGAAAATCAATAGAACTATCATTAAGCTCGGTGATGAACTCGGAATCCCTGTAGTTGCTACAGGCGACGTTCACTTTATGAATCCTTATGATAGCGACTATCGTAAAGTTCTTATGGCTGGTCAAGGCTACAACGACGCTGAAGATCAGGCTCCGCTGTTCTTCCGTACGACCGCTGAAATGCTCGATGAATTCCAGTATTTAGGCGAGGAGAGAGCATACGAAGTTGTTGTCGAAAATCCTAACAAGATTGCTGACTCTTGCGACTGGATTCGTCCTATTCCTGAGGGTAACTTCCCACCTTTTATCGATGGTGCTGAAGAACAGCTTGTTTCTATTACATGGGAGAGAGCTAAGAAAAAGTACGGCGATCCTCTTCCTGAAATTGTTAAAGCCCGACTTGATAAAGAACTTAATTCTATTACGACCTACGGCTTCTCTGTACTTTATATGACTGCTCAGAAGCTTGTTGCGAAGAGCGAAGAGTACGGATACTTAGTAGGTTCACGAGGCAGTGTAGGCTCGTCTTTCGTTGCTACTATGTCGGGTATTTCTGAGGTTAATCCTCTTTGTCCGCATTATATTTGTCCTGAGTGTAAATATAGTGAATTTATAACCGATGGTAGCTACGGCTCTGGATTTGATTTACCTGAAAAGGTATGTCCAAAATGTGGAGCACAGCTTGACCGTGACGGCCACGAAATCCCGTTTGAAACCTTCCTTGGTTTTAAAGGTGACAAGGTACCTGATATCGACCTTAACTTCAGCGGTGAGGTACAGTCTCGAGTTCATAGATATACTGAAGATCTATTCGGTAAGGATAATGTCTTTAAAGCAGGTACTATTTCTACTATCGCTGAGAAAACGGGTATCGGTTTTGTTAAGAAGTACTGCGAAGAACGCGGTGTTTCTATGAGTAAAGCTGAAATTGCTCGTCTTGCTAATGGTTTTACTGGTGTAAAGCGTACGACAGGTCAGCACCCTGGCGGTATGGTAGTTGTACCACGTGGTATGGATGTCTATGAGTTCTGTCCGGTACAGCACCCTGCTGATGATACTGGCTCTGACAATATTACTACTCACTTCGATTTCCATTCTATTCATGATACAATTTGTAAGCTCGACGAGCTCGGACACGATGTTCCGACGATTTATCATTATCTTGAAGAGTTTACGGGAATCCCTGTTATGCAGGTTTCGATGAGTGACCCTGACGTTATGTCGTTGTTTACATCGACAGAAGCTCTGGGAGTTACTCCTGAAGATATTGATGCACAGACAGGTACGTACTCTATGCCTGAACTTGGTACTCCGTTTGTTCGACAGATGCTTGTTGACGCTCAGCCAAAGACTTTTACTGACTTGCTTCAGATTTCAGGTCTGTCACACGGGACTGACGTATGGATAGGTAATGCAGCCGATCTTATCAAAGACGGAACTTGTACTATTTCTGAAGTTATCGGTACGCGAGATTCAATTATGACTTATCTTATGCACAAAGGCTTAGAGCCTGGTATGGCGTTTAAGATAATGGAAATTGTACGTAAAGGTAAAGCTACTAAGATGCTTACTCAGGAACATATCGATGCTATGAAGGATCATAACGTTCCGCAGTGGTATATTGATTCCTGTATGAAAATTAAGTATATGTTCCCTAAGGCTCACGCGGCAGCATATATGATTGCAGCACTTCGTCTTGGCTGGTACAAAGTCCATAAACCTCTTGAATATTACGCCGCTTACTTTACAGTACGTAACGATAACTTTGACGGCGCAACCCTTATTAAAGGTAAACAAGCCGTAAAAGAGAAAATCCGTATTATCAACCAAAAGGGCTTTGAAGCTTCCGCAAAGGAAAAACAGGAAGTTCCGATGCTACAGATTATGAATGAAATGCTCTGTCGTGGTATCGAAATTCTCCCTGTTGATGTTTATAAATCTGATTCCAAACGATTTATGATAGAAGACGGAAAAATCCGACTTCCTTTCTGTTCGCTTTCCGGTGTAGGTGAAGCTGCTGCAGAAAGTTTGTCTGAAGTAGGCAAAACTACTGAGTATCTTTCTATTGAAGATATGATTCAAAAGACAAAGGTCAATAAATCTGTTATTGAAATTTTACGTGACAGTGGTGCGCTTGACGGAATACCTGAAAGTTCACAGATGTCACTGTTTTAAGGGGTGATCTATTGAAAAAGAAATTCAACAAAAAAACATTCTTTAAAATTTTTCTTATAGTCACATACGCTTTACTGCTTGCGTTCTTGCTTTTGAATATCAAGTATGTATCGAACGTATTTTTGTCGGTCGTTTCAGTATTTATGCCGTTTATTTATGGTTTTATAATCGCATATTTGCTGAGTTTTCCGTACAATTTCTTCTACGATAAATGCTTCCACAAAATAGGGCAGAAGAGACCTAAACTCAGAAAGCTTCGAAACACCTTAGCACTTATTTGTTCGTATATCATTGGCTTTGGTATTATCGCTTTTCTCGTTTGTATCCTTGTACCGGAGCTTTCAAAGAGCGTATCTAACCTTATTAATGACATTCCTATATACGCTGAAAAAGCACAGAAAGCGATTCAGGATTTTATTGTCCTGATACGTGACCAGTTTGGCTACGACCTTACTGATGCCGATACTTCAGATAAGATTGTGTCGTTTATTACGGGTAAAGATACACAAGAGTTTATTGAAAACTTTATCAATAATGCTTTTCCAGCAGCACTTAATTTTGCTGAAGGTTTCACTACAGGACTTTATAACTGGATTATCGGTATCGTCGTGTCTATTTATATGCTTGCTTCTAAAGATAAACTTTGTAAGCAGGCACGCACAGTTACGGTTGCTTATTTACCACTTAAAGTTTCAAAGTGGATTCTTAAAGTTACTACACTATGTAATAAAAAATGCGGTAGATTTATTATCGGTAAGATTATCGATTCGTTTATTATCGGAGTTATCTGTTTTATAGGTCTGTCGATATTCAGATTCGACTATGCACTTCTCATCTCCGTTGTAGTTGGTGTCACAAATGTAATACCATTCTTCGGACCTTTTATTGGTGCTATCCCTTGCGCGTTCTTGTTATTACTCATTGACCCTAGTCAGTGCTTCTGGTTTGTAGTGTTTGTCATCGCTTTACAACAGTTCGATGGCAACATTCTCGGTCCTAAGATTTTAGGTGATACAGTCGGCGTTTCTGGTTTCTGGATATTATTCTCTGTTCTCGTTGGTGGTGGGTTATTCGGTTTACCGGGAATGTTACTGGGTGTTCCGGTTTTCGCAGTTATATATACACTTATCACAGAAGGAACAAAAACAAGACTACAGAAAAAACGCTCTGCTCAGGCTATTGTCGATATCAGTGACGAGTTGTATGAACTTGAATCTGATATTGCAGAACAATGTAATACCGCCGAGGAAATCAATTCTTCGGACGAAAATATAAATGAAAACAAGGAGGAAGAATAATGTTTTCTAAAAGAGTATTAAGCCTTATTATCGCTGTTATGATGCTTGCTACTATGTTCGTAGTTCCTGCAACTTCAGCTTCAGCTGCATCAAACGATAATGTTACAGGCTACAACCTTCCTGCTGATATCCATGATGGTAATATCCTTCATGCATTCAACTGGAAACTCACTGAAGTAACACAGTATGCTGCTGAGATTGCTGCTGCAGGTTACACTGCTGTACAGGTATCTCCGATTCAGTGTACAAAAGACACAACAAACGACGGTGCTTACGCAAACGACTGGTGGTGCTTCTACCAGCCAACAGATCTCAAAATCGGCAACGAGCTCGGTAATGAGGCTGACTTAAAAGAGATGTGTAGCACACTTCACTCTTATGGCGTAAAGGTTATCGTTGACGTTGTTGCTAACCACGTTCAGAACAACACAAATAAAGCTGAAGCAGCTCTCATTAACCCAACATTAAAGAGCTTCTTACGTAAGCCATCAGGCACACAGCTTACACCTTATAACGATGCAACTCGTGCTGGTCAGACTAAAACTGACTTGAACTCTCAGCTCCCTGACCTTGACACAGCTAACAAAGATTATCAGAACTATCTTATCAGCTATCTCAACACTCTTGCTGATAATGGTGTTGATGGTTTCCGTTTTGATGCTGCTAAGCACATCGAAACTCCAGATGATGGTGCTTCTGCGTCTGACTTCTGGCCAACAATCACTGGCGCTATCACAACAAAGAACCCTGATGCTTTCGTTTACGGTGAAGTTTTAGGTCTTAATGGTTTAATTCCAATCACAGCTTACACAAAATATATGAGCGTTACTGACTTTGCATACGGCGGAACAGTTCGTTCAGCTCTTAAGTCTAAGAAAGCAGGTAGCCTTGCTAACTACGGTTACACAGGCTCACAGAAAGCTGACAACGTTCTCTGGCTTGAATCACACGATACATTTACAACTGATCCTGCAGATTCAGGTTCATCAAATAAGCTTACAAAAGCTCAGCAGATCGTTGGTTGGGCAGTAGTTGGTGCTAGAAAAGACGCTCCTGCTCTTTATCTTGTTCGTTCAAGCTGTGAAGAGCTCGACGTTAACCCAACTCTCGTTTCTATTAAGTACGACGCACTCATCGGTGCTCCAGGCGCTGCTGATACATGGAAGAACGACGCTGTAGTAGCTGTTAACCAGTTCAAGAACGAGTTTGTAGGTCAGAGTGAAACTGTATCTGCAAATGGTAGTCTCTACTTTGTACAGCGTGGTACTACAGGTATGGTTATCGCAAACCTTGCTACAGGTTCTGCTACAGTTAGCCAGGCATGTACAATGGCTAATGGTACATATATTGACCAGGTAACAGGCAATACATTCACAGTATCTGGTGGTAAGATTACAGGTACAGTAGGTGAGAGCGGTGTTGCTGTTGTTTACAACGCTAAGAAAATCGCTCCAAAGGCTGTTGTAGAGCTTAACGATAAAGTTCTCGGCGCTGATACTTTAAACGGTTATACAGGTAAATCTGCAGTTCTCAAGATTTCTCTTGAGAATGCTTCAAACGGTACAGTTAAGATTTCTAACCTCCCAGAACAGAAGTTTACTGGTACACAGTATGTAACACTTAACGATTCTATCGACTACGGCGATGGTATCGATGTTAAGGTTTCTGCTTCAAATGGTACACAGACAACTACTGTAACATATAAGGTTTATAAGAAGAACGCAAATGAGACAAAGCGTGTATACTTTGATAACTCAGTAACAAAGTGGCCTAAGGTTCACGTTTTCTGCAAAACTGGTCTTGACAGATCTACAAAGATTTCTAACTTCCCAGGTTATGCAATGACTCAGGATGCTACAAATCCAGATCTCTACTACTATGATGTTCCAGCTACTACAAAGTACGTTAAATTCTCAGAAGGTGCTGTATCTGCTCATATCGGTCACTCAGCTACAGTTTGCGGTGGCTACTGCGGCCGTACAATGCCACCAACAGTTATTTACTATGGAACAGCAAACTCTGCTGCTAATCGTGAGTCAGGCGGTTACGAGCTTACAGGTTCTATGATTTTCAAGAAGCTCGAGTTCAAGGACTACGGCGAGTATCCGGTTGCAACATTATCAGCAACTGACGTAACTTATTCAACAGAAGAGCCTTCGGAAATCCCATCAGAAGAGATTCCTGAGATTCCTGAAACTCTCATCCTCGGTGATACAAACTTCGATGGTGATGTATCTGTTCTTGATGCTACTTTAATTCAGAGAAACGTTGCTAAACAGACTAACTTTATTGCTGAAGCTATTCTTTGCGCTGACGTTGATAAAGACGGTAACGTTGCTGTTATCGACGCTACTCTCGTTCAGAGATTTGTTGCTAAAGCTCCTTCGGTTGAAGGTATAGGCGATCCTGTAAGCGGTTCACAGGAAGAAGATCCAACAGTTCCTGTAGAAAAAGCAACTCTCAAACTCAACAAGACTGACGCTTTCAAGAATGCTGAAGTTTACGCTTTCGTTTACGATGGAAATGGTAACACAAACGGCGAATGGCCAGGTGAAAAGATGACACAGGCTGCTGATGGTAGTTACACTCTCGAGTACGATGCAACTCTTACAAAGGTTAAGTTCGTTGGTAACTATGGCACATATGCTGATGGTTCTGTTGCTACTATCGAGACTAACGAATTCGATATGAAGAAGGATGCTTTCTCACTTGAATCAATCGAAATCAAGTGTACTGAGAAGTGGACAACATCTTATATCCACCTCTGGAATGAAGATCCTGCTAACAATGTATCAACTGTATGGCCAGGTATTAAGATGAGTGGTAAGTCAGGTGCTTATACATTCTACGTTCCTAAGGAATCACCATACACAACATATAAGTTTAATAACAATGCAGGTGCTGAGAGTAACAACTACTATCTCGTAGCTCCTGAAACAACATCTGTTTATTTCACAGACGTTTATAAGTGGAATACAGTCTACGCTCACTGCTGGAAGACTGGTGGCGGCGGTACAGTTTGGCCAGGTCTCCAGATGGAATATGTTGAAACAAATGCTTCTGGTCAGAAGGTATTTAAGATTGATCTTCCAATCGGCGCATACAACAACATTATTTTCAATAACAAGGGTGCTGGTAAAGAAACAGTTACAGCTACATTAACAGGTACACCAAACGAAGGTTTCTATCCACTTACTAATACATCTAAGCCAAATGTTGGCACATATATTTATGGTGAATAAATAAAATTAAGCCCGACTCTTTTGAGTCGGGCTTTTTGTTTTATAAAAACGCACTCTTAAAATAAAGGGTGCGTGGTTGACTTTTTGTCAAAATAAAAATATACTTATATAGCGTACTGCTTGATTGTTTCAAGTAACTCGTCTGTTGCGTTATATCCGATAACAACTTCGATAGGTTTCGTAATATCGAGAGAAATTATACCGATGATAGAATGACCATCGATACTGTAGTCGCCACTGTTAAGTGTGACTTCTGTATCCATAAATTGAGCCATTTTATCTACAAACTCTCTTGCAGTATCTATATCTTTAATCATAATTGTGCTTTTATACATAACTGACCTCCATATGTCACGTTTAGTCGGATTATGTATACTATATTAGCACTTTAGTATGTAATAATCAACGGCAATATTGCCGAAAAATATCGTATTTTAGGTGATTTATTTGACTTTTAATATTGTAACTCTTGGTTGTAAAGTGAATCAGTATGAATCACAGCTTATGTTTGAATATATGTGCGACGCAGGTTTTACTCCTGTAGAAGACAGTGTTGCAGATATTACTATTATTAACTCTTGCACAGTAACTCATGTTAGCGATTCTAAGAACCGCAAGGTTATAAATCGTACACGCAGAGAAAACGATGACGCGATAATCGTTCTTACCGGCTGTATGCCTCAGGCTTTTTCTGATGACGAGTCACTTTTTAAGAATTGTGATATTGTGTTAGGTAACGTGAGTAGAAGGGAAGTCGTTTCTGCAATTAAAGAGTATCTGCTTAACAAAAAGCAGATTATAAACATTGGTAAACACGAAAAAGGTGAAAAGTTCGAGAAAATGCGTGTGAACAATTTTCTTGAGCGCACTCGCGCCTTTGTGAAAATTGAAGATGGTTGCAATCGTTTCTGTTCATATTGTATCATACCGTATGCTCGTGGTCGTGTGCGTTCTAAATCTATTTCCGATTTACGAGAGGAAGTAATAATATTAGCTGAAAAAGGTTACAACGAAATTGTTTTAGTAGGTATTAATCTTTCTGCATACGGCGATGATATTGATGCTACTTTAGCGGATGCTGTTGAATGTGTTTGCGAAATTAATGGGGTAGAGAGAGTTCGACTTTCTTCTCTTGAACCTGAACTTATGACAGAAGATGTACTTAAAAGACTTGCTGCACAAAGAAAGTTTTGTCCGCATTTTCATCTTTCGCTTCAGAGTGGTTGTACTGAAACTCTCAAGCGAATGCACCGCCACTATACGGCTGATGAATACGCTGAGATTGTCGAAAATATCAGACGTATTTTTATTAACCCGTCTATTACGACAGATATTATGGTCGGTTTTGCAGGTGAAAGCGACGATGAATTTGAAAAAAGTCTTGCTTTTTCTGACTATATCGGCTTCGCTAAAGTTCATGTTTTCTCATATTCGCGACGTAAAGGTACAGTAGCGGATAAACTTCCTATGCAAGTTGACCCTGCTGTTAAGAATATAAGAAGCAAAAAGATGATTGAACACACAGAGAAAAAACGTGCTGAGTTTCTATTATCACAGGTAGGCTTAGTCGAAGAGGTTTTGTTTGAAATTAAAAACAAACAAG
>JAFOED010000098.1 GCA_017380355.1 Ruminococcus sp.
AGAGAATATGCTCGAAGCAGCATCTAACGTTTCTACTGGTCAGGTTACTTATGCGGCTCGTGACTCTGAGTTCGGTATGAAGAAGATTAAAGAGGGCGAGATCATCGCTCTTGAAAACGGTAAGCTCACTGTTACTGATAAATCTATCGAAAAAGCTCTCTACAAGCTCGCTAAGAATATGATTGACAAAGACAAGTCTTTCGTTACACTTATCAGCGGTTGTGATGTTTCTGACCGTGAAGCTCAGAAAGCTTACGATATGCTTAATGATAAATTCGGCGACGATGTCGATGTTACATTCGTTAAGGGCGGTCAGCCTATCTACTATTATATCTTAAGTGTAGAATAAAATTTTTGGCGGCGATTTTTATCGCCGCCGTTTGTTTGTTTTGAGTATCTTATTTTTTAAGGAGGGATGAAAATGTCGCTTTACGACGTGCCTATTACTGCGCTTAAAGGTTTTGGAAAAACCAGAGCCGCGCTTTTTTCAAAGCTTAAAGTGAATTCTGTCGGTGAACTTCTGCGTTTTTATCCCCGAACTTACTCCCAGTGGGGTGATTTGACCCCGATAAATGAACTCAAAAACGGCGAAAAACAAATGATAAAAGCTACAGTTGTTTCAGCGGTTTCGACATCTAGAATCAAAGGCGGTCGTCTTTTATCGAAAGTTCAGGTCGCAGATGATACAGGTGTTGCTCAGCTTGTTTTCTTTAATAATAAGTACATTTCATCGATGTTGAAATATTCTGAAGAATACTGTTTTTATGGTAAGGTTAATCGTGATTTGTACGGCTTTTCCATAACAGCTCCTGAGTTTACTAAGGTGACACAGCTAAGCTCAATTACTCCTGTGTATAACTTGACTTCAGGACTCACTAACCGCGTTGTTATCACTGCTGTGAAAGAGGCTCTTTCTATGCTTCCTGAGGTAATCAACGACCCTTTACCTGACGAAATCCTAAAAAAATATAATCTTTGTACTCTGTCGTTTGCGCTGAAAAATATTCATTTTCCAGAAGACTCTGAGTCGCTCGAAAAAGCTCGCAAACGTTTGGTTTTCGAGGAGTTTTTAGTGCTTTGTCTGGGCCTTTCGCTGTTTAAAAGCCGAAAACTTACTGATACAGCGTGCAAAATGCCTGTTGATTTTACTTCTGAGTTTATTTCTTCCTTACCATATACGCTGACTAATGCTCAGAAAAACGCAATCATCGATTGCGTAAATGATATGAAAAATAAAAAATCACCCATGAACAGGCTCGTTCAGGGTGACGTTGGCTGTGGTAAAACTGTGGTTGCAGCTGCTGTGTGTTATAACACCGTAAAAAACGGATATCAGGCAGCTTTTATGGCACCTACCGAAATTCTCGCACAACAACATTACGAAAATTTAAAGAAAATGTTTGCGCCGTTTGGAATCTCAGTTGGTATTCTGACGGGCTCTATGACAAAATCCGCTAAAGATAAAGTTAGAGCTCGCCTTGAAAGCGGTGAAACTGATATTATAATTGGTACCCACGCGCTGATCACTGACTCTACTAAGTTTAAAAATCTTGGTTGTGCTATAACCGACGAACAGCATCGTTTTGGTGTAGAACAGCGTTCAAAACTCGCAAAAAAAGGTGAGAAACCTCATATCCTCGTTTTGTCTGCAACTCCGATTCCACGTACGCTTGCACTTATTATTTACGGTGACTTAGACGTAACGTGTATCGATGAGCTTCCACCTGGAAGACAGAAGGTTCAGACGCTTCTTATAGATTCAAAAAAGCGTGCCCGTGCTCTTAATTTTATAAAAGAAGAGCTTAACAACGGAAGGCAGTGTTATATTGTGTGTCCGCTTGTTGAAGACGGTGAGCTGGATTTACAGTCTGCTGAGAGTTATGCTGCTGAACTTATGCTTACTGAGTTTGCTGATTATCCTGTCGGAATTCTTCACGGTAAGATGAAACCAAAGGACAAAGACGCGGTTATGGCTGATTTTGTCAGCAACAACATTTCTTTGCTCGTTTCTACTACGGTTGTTGAAGTCGGCGTTGATGTTAAGAATGCTACGATTATTATGATTGAAAACGCGGAGCGTTTCGGTTTGTCGCAGTTACATCAGCTTCGAGGTCGAGTTGGCAGAGGAGAGCATAAGTCGTACTGCATCCTTGTTTCGGATAACAGTGGGGAAGATACTAAGAAGAGACTCGATACCATGTGTCGAACTAACAATGGTTTTGAGATTGCTGACGAAGACTTGAAGCTCAGAGGTCCGGGTGACTTTTTCGGTAGCCGTCAGCACGGCTTGCCACAGCTCAATATCGCGGATTTTTCCGATATGGAGAGCCTTTATAAGACGCGTGAAGCTGCCGCATATATTCTTGAGTGTTCACCAGATTTGTCTCATAGCAGCTTTAAGGGACTTAAAGCGATGATAAAACTGTTGTTTTCATCGAATGACTCTTCTGCTATGAATTAATCGATTTTTATTACATCCTGCCACACACAGGTCATCTGATTAGATACTACTCTGTCTGTGTGAAGACTTCCGAAATACCATGTTTTGTATCTTAAGTTGTGAAGCATAGTATCAAAAAATAAATTAAGGTCATTTATACTTGAGTCCCTGCGGATCAGCCTTTTTACTGACGCAGGGGCTTCGTGCGTAATAATGTAGTCTACACGTCTTTTTACACTTTGCAGATTATCTACAGCGTGCTGAAGCTCTTCGTCTGTTGGCATACTTTTTTGATTCAGCACATCGCCGTCAGGAATTTCGAATGTATCTTCAACTTCTCCACCACCAAGACAGAAGAAAGTCTTGTCTTCAATAGTATAAATCTCGCCTCGATTAAGACAATAAATGTTACTCTCGATTTTTTTCGCTTTAGCCCCGAAAATCTCGCATTCTTCAAAGTTGCTTAAAAGCTCAAAATTCTCGTGTACACCCTCGACAAAAAGTATTGTGAACTTCTTTTTTGAGAGCTTTTTGAGATTTTTTAGTTCGTTTTTGGAATTATCCCAGATGAAACCGAAATCTCCTGTAATAATAAGCACGTCGTTTTTCTTTAGTCGACCGATATTTCTGCTTTCAAGGTCAGTAATATCGCCGTGAATGTCACCGGTAATATATACCACTACAATTCCTCCAGAATTTCAAAAAAATGATTGATATAATTTACGTTTTATTGTAAGATAATGATATATTAACATAAAAGTAAGGAAAATACTATGAAGAAAAAACTAATTTTTTGTATTTCTATAGTTCTTTGCATTTTAATGTGTATAAGTTCGATTCCTTTTTCTGCATATATTGTCGAGTGTCCTGTTGATGTTACCTCCAGAGCGGCATTTGTCGCAAACCTCGAGACGGAAACTGTTGTTTATGAGAAAAACTCCGACGGTATACGCTATTTATCGTACCTTACACACATTATGACATATATTGTTGCACGAAGCAGTGTTGCGAGTTTAGATGAAAAAGTTGAAATTAAGCCTGAGGTGCTTGATTCAATCGTAGAGCCGGATAATTCTCTCGATAAATTCTCGGGTAAAACTCTGACTGCGAACGATTTGTTTCACTATATGTTGCTTAAAGATAGTAAAGATGCAGCTTTTGTTATAGCTGATTATGTATCGAATGGCAAGGTCGAGGCGTTTGTTGAACTTATGAACAAGAGGGCGCGTTCTTTGGAATGTGAAAAAACAGTTTTTGTTTCTCCTTCCATTATAAAAGAACCTACGCAGTATTCTACTTGTGAGGATATGTATAAAATCGTAAAGTGCGCTCTTGATACACCTGATTATAAAGAAATCGCGAGTTCTACATCATATCTGCCTAGCTTGTACGATGGAAGTAATAAAAAGAGTAAGAAAAATTTAATTACTACAACAAACTCTTTACTTAAATCTAATAGTCCGTACTATTTCAAACACGTTAAGAATGGTGTTTATGGTGCAGATAGCGTAGCTCGTGGCAATGTCGTTGCTATGTCTGAATACAGCGACGTAAGATATGTTTGCATTATAATGGGTGCTCAGGTTTTGAGTGAGCATAATGCTTTTACTGAAACGAAACAGCTTTTAACCTGGGCTTATGTTACTCTTGGCAATAAACAGATTGTGTCACAGTCTAAGGTGCTTCAGACTATTGATGTTTCTACCGAATGGGGCAAGTCGTCGGTGAACCTCACAACTGATGAGGATATTGTACGCACAGTTCCGGGTAACTATAATCCTGATTTATTAACCTATAAAGTTGATAGCGATATTTCTGTTAGCTTACCTGTCTTTAAAGGGCAGAATATCGGTACAGCAGAACTTTATTATGACGATATGTATTTTGATGAAATAAACCTTATTGCCAGCACTTCTCAGGGAGTTAGTATGCTTGGTGATATGCGTAGCTTTTTTGCTTCTATGGCTGACGCTACTCTCGTTCCTGAAAATGTTGATGAAACAACAGAAGAAACGGTAGCCCAAACAGAAGAGCCAACTACAAAACCAACAAAGACACAAACGGAGCAGTAATTATGAAGAGATTTATCAGTATTTTTATAGTGACACTTTTGCTCGTGTCTATGTTTTCTTCAATTATGACATCGGCTATAAGCTTTAACTGTGATGTGGAGACTTATTCTGAATCTATGCTTATGGTTAACCTTGATTCTGATATGGTCGTATTTGAGAAAGATGCTGACAGCAAGCGTTATCCGGCATCGCTTACAAAGATTATGACATATATTATCGCGTGCGAGTATTTCGAAGATTACGATAACACTCGTATTGAGATAAAAGAGTCGATTATCACATCTCTTGAGCATAATGGAATAGCGACTTCTGGTCTTGAGTGGCACGTAGGGGAGAGCCTTACTGTTACCGATCTTTTGTATGCGCTTATGGTGCCTATCGGACACGATTCAGCAACAGTGCTTGCAGATTATATCACTGAACAGACAGGTGAGAGCTTTGTTGATATGATGAACGAAAAAGCAACAAAACTTGGATGTAAAGGCACTCATTTTACGAATCCGACAGGTGTGTTTAACCCTGATCATTATACAACCGCTCGTGATATGTACATCATCACAAAGTATGCGATGGGTCTTCCGATGTTTTCAAAAATCTGTGGCACTTCCACATATTATCTCGAGGGCGACGAGTATCCTATTACAACTACTAACTATATGATCGACGCTGGTCGAGGTGGAGAGTATTTTTATACTTATGCGACAGGTGTAAAAAACGGTACAACTGATCAGGGTGGCAGATGTTTAGTCAGTACTGCTATGTACGATGGTTACGCTTATCTGCTTGTTTGTATGCAGGCACCGTATAATTACGAGAATGACGTTACTGAGCAATACTGTATGATTGAATCTGCTAATATGTATCGTTGGGCGTTTCTGAATCTCCAATTTGTTAAGTTGGTTACAAAAGATACTCCGATATGTGAACAGAAGGTTGAACATGCGTGGGATACTGATACAATTCTTTTAGTTCCGGAAACAGATTTGAATGTCATTCTCCCTAATGATTATAAAGATTCTGACGTTATTATAGCATCAGACACGGATGAACCTGTCAGCGCTCCTATCAACAAAGGAGAGATAGTGACAACAGCTACTGTGTACTACAAGGGGGAAGCATTCACTCAGATCAACCTTGTTTCACAAGAGGATGTAAGAGTCAGCTTTATTCTTTATATCACTGAGCTTGTTAAGAGTGTTCTGACTTCAGTTTGGTTCCTCTTAGCCGTGTTTGTGGTTATTGTTCTCTTCGTAGTTTATGTCAGCATTTCTTCTTCATATAGCAAAAAGAAAAAAGCATCACAGGGAAACAGAAAATATAAATAGCAAAAAAGGCGTCAGATGACGCCTTTTTCTGTTTTGTGATGCTTTTCGTCATATTCTTAAAATCAATGTTTACAATAAATTAACTTGACTAGTATATGCGGGTGATATAAAATGTATCTGTATAAAAATATTATTATGGACTAATGTGACTATTAAAGGAGAAACATTATGACTTCTAAATTGTCTTTTATTGCGTTCGCCCCTTTTTCTGTTGCAGCGATTGCGATTGAGATTATCAGACTGTTCTTTATGGACACAAACGGTATGTTTTTTATTTTTGATGACCTAATGATGTCATATTTATCGATTGCTTGTGCTGTTCTTGTGTTGCTTTTTGCGGTTGTTTTCTGTTTAGTAGATAAGAAGACAGCGCCTGCTTACATCATACGTAAAAACTTTGTTTGTGGTATTTTGGGATTCTTGCTTGCAGTAACGCTTGCGAGTGATGGCGCAAATAAGGCATTTTTGCTTATCCGTAACGCTCAGTATACTTTTGTTGATATAGCAGATATAGTGCTTACGATATTGTGTGCTATTGTGTTTGTTGTGCTTGCACTTAATCACTTCGTCGGTAATGGGGGAGTAAAAGGTTTAGGTGTATTTTACCTGCTTCCTGCTATCTGGAGTGCGTTCAGACTCGTTGCTTGTTTCCTTGATTTTACTACTGTTTCTATCTCTGTAAGCGATATCACTATTCTCGTTTGCTATATTTTTGCAACGTTATTCTTATTTAATTATGCAATGGTTATAGCTCTTATTAAAGGTAAGAGTCCGGTGCGTTCTGCTTTTATTTTCGGTTTGCCTGCGGTAACTATACTTTTAGCATATGGAGTTTATGCTCTTACTAACACATTTGTGTTAAAATCGGGTGACATTACACTTTTCGCTAATCTTGAAACTTTAGAGCTTACCGCTTTAGCTCTCTACATTTTAGCTTTTGTAATCGAGATGAGTATTTGTGTTAAGAAGAAAGATGAAATAGAGTTAATCGAGGATTTAGAAGATCAGGAAGAATATGTTGATGCGTATGATCCTGATGCTGATATGGTGAATGCTATTGCGAATTCAGTTACAAATGGCAATAAACCTGATGAAGTAGTTAACGAAACTCTGCCTGAAGGTTTTGATAGCGATCACCTGGCGATTGATGATGAGGTCTTCTTAGAGGTTGCTCAGGCTTCTATGAACAATCAGAACGATGATTATATAACTGATGTTGATGCAAGCGACTTTATCTACGGCTCTGTACCAACTGATGATGACTTTGTACTTCCTACTAGCAGCGAGGATACAGATGATACTTATGCTGCTCAGAGCGAATCTGCTGATATGTATATAACCAAAGCAGACAGCACTTATGATGTTGAAGAAGACGCTCATGATGACGACGTTGACGCTAGAATGGATAGAATCGACAGACTTATTCTTGAAATCAGTGAAGACGGAATGTAAGAAAGCAAAATGGGCGGGATACCGCCCATTTTCTGTATAAAACTTCTTTTTTGAGGAATATAGAATGAAAAAACTTATTTCTGTTTTTTGCGCTATACTTGTTTTAGTGTGTATGGTGCCTGTTATTACTGCTTTTTCTGCAGATACAGACTTTGTTATCGAGGATGGCGTGCTTACAAATTACGTAGGTGAAGACAAAAATGTTGTAATCCCATCGTCAGTGCGAGTTATATCTTACAGAGCTTTTGCGGGTAATAAAAATATCGAATCAGTCAAATTTAGTGATGAACTTTATTCTATCGGTGATGAAGCTTTTTACGGTTGTACATCGCTTAAGAGCATTGAAAATGCTGATAGTGTCCGATATGTCGGAGCCCTCTCTTTTGTTGATACACCATTTTTAAGTGAAGCTACAGACGAGTTTGTGACCCTTGGAAGTGTTCTTCTGCATTATAATGGTGCTAGCAGTAACGTCACTATTCCTGACGGAATATCTGTTATTTCTGCGTACGCTTTTCTTTCTAACACATCGATTAACTCAGTAAACTGTGAGTCGATTACCCACATCGGCGAAGGTGCATTCTATGGGTGCACAGCGTTATCTGATGTTATTTCTACAAAAGAGCTGGTTTATGTTGGACCTGATGCGTTTTATAATACCGCTTGGCTTAATGCACAGAGTGATTTCGTAACACTAGGCGATGGTTTACTGGTAGCATATAAAGGTAGCGGTGCTGACGTCGTTATTCCTGAAAATGTTAAGCGTATTGCTCCGAACTCTTTTTATACTAATAAGAGTATTAAGACCGTAGAAATCCCATCATCTGTTTTTGATATCGGTGCACGTGCTTTTATGGGGTGTAGTGCTCTAAGCGATGTTGAATTTAATAGTGGTCTTGTTATGATAGATGATGAAGCGTTTGCACAGTGTAGCTCACTTAAAGTTTTAACAACACCGAATACACTTAGTAAAATCGGTAAGGGTGCATTTGCTCAGTGCGCTGGAATTTCAATTGCTTTTGTGGATGGCGATTCACTACTTATTGACTATGGCGCTTTTGCACAGTGTAGCTCTTTAGAGTCGGTTCTTTTGTCAAACAACGTTCACGCTGTCGGTAGTGATACATTCTTCGAGTGTAATAATCTTCAGTATGTAAACGTGTCTGAAGATACAATCGGTATTTCTGCAAACACATTTGCTCAATGTAACAATGTAACTGTTATTTGTAAAGAAGACAGCTTTGCTAATAGCACTCTGTTGGGTAAAGTGAACATCTCCAATAACGTTGGTGACTCTAATCTTGATGGTGAAGTTTCCGTTATGGACGCAACGCTTATTCAGCGTTATGTCGCAGGGATTACACAACCTAGTAATCAGAGTGTGGCTTTTTGTGACGCTAACTTTGATGCTAATGTTTCGATTATCGATGCAACAAGTGTACAGCGTATTGTAGCAAAACTCGATTGATATATTGACACCTTGTGTTTTTAGTGATATATTATTAAATAATATTTATCTTTGATGAGGACAACGCTTTGTTGTTTTGTGTTTACAGAGAGCCGCTTGCTTGCTGTGAGAGCGGTAACACCACACAAATGCTACCACCTCTGAGATTGCGCAGGAAATGGCGTGACGGCTGACCTCGTTATCGGTTATATGAGGGTTTTATACCGAAGTTAGGTGGAACCACGGCTTAGTTTATGTCGTCCTAATATTCCGTAAAGGAATATTAGGACGTTTTTTTATTATTAAGTATATTTTTATTAGGAGAGATAATTATGATAAACGTTGAATTAAAAGGCGGAGTTATCAGAGAATATGACGATAACATCACAGCCGCTGAAATCGCTAAATCTATCGGCGCAGGTCTTTACAAGTCTGTTTGCGCCGCTAAAATTGATGGTGTATTGTGTGATTTACGTACACCACTCACAAAAGACTGCAAACTCGAGCTCTTAACATTTGATGATGAAGAGGGTAAGAAGGCTTTCTGGCATACAACATCACACATCCTTGCTCAGGCTGTAAAGAGAGTATTCCCGAATGCTAAGTTTGCTATCGGTCCTGCTATTGACGATGGTTTCTACTACGATTTTGATGTAGAAAAGCCTTTTTCTACAGAAGATATCGAGAAAATTGAAAAAGAGATGAAGGCTATCGTTAAAGAAGGTCTTGAAATCGAGCGTTTCGAGCTTGCTCCTCAGGACGCTATTAATATGCTCAACGATATGGGTGAGCCATATAAGGTAGAGCTTGCATCAGAACACGCTGACAAAGGTGAACCAATAAGCTTTTATAAGCAGGGCGAGTTTACTGACCTTTGTGCAGGTCCACACCTTATGAGTGTTGCTCCTGTTAAGGCTATCAAGCTCACAAACTGTACAGGTGCTTACTGGCGTGGTG
>JAFOED010000099.1 GCA_017380355.1 Ruminococcus sp.
ATCCGGTTAAAGTCATTAATAACGGAATTGATACCGTTAAATTTTCAAGGTCGACGGGTGGTTTCAAAGAGCGGTACGGTATTGAAAACAAGCGAGTTGTTCTCGGCGTTGCCGGACCTTGGACCGAATAATACTACAAAAAGCCCGAGTGCACAACACCCGGGCCTTTTTATATATAAAAATCCTAAGGACTTTAGGCTACGCTTTCACTCATTCTGTCAAGTCGCAGATTACGGAAGTATAAAGCTATGTCTATTGAAATCTCAATAAAGTTAAGAATATAGAAGAACAGGCTTAAGTAAAATATAGCGCCTGAACAATCGAGCACAGATAGCTGGATTAGCTTTCGTGTGATACCAACAGCGTAACCAGCGAGCAGAAAAACTTCGAAAAACAAACTCTTTCCTTTAGCGGTTCTTGAGATATATGATTTTCTAATAGAAATCGGCCACGAAAGACCGAAACAAATTATTGTTACAGCTTCCATCAATTCCAGTATAGGTATTATGTCCATTTTGATTTCCCCTTTGTTCTTGACTCTTTATTCTATTGGTATTATAATTCATACTGTACTATATGTAAAATGTATATCTATTATATGCATTATATCTTTTTGATATGGAGAAACATATGAATATAAGCTACGATTACTATAAGATTTTTTATTACGTCGCTAAATACAAGAGCTTTTCGCGTGCTGCAGACGTTATGCTTAATAATCAACCTAACCTTACACGTGCTATAAAAACACTCGAGACTCAGCTGGGATGCACGCTTTTTGAGCGCACAAACAAAGGCGTGCGACTTACTGAAGACGGAAAGAATCTCTACGAGCATATATCCATAGCCTTTGAGCATATCGAAACAGGCGAGAAAATTATCAGCGCAAAGCACAGTCTGGAACACGGAATGGTTTCTATCGGTGCTACCGAAATCGCTTTGAGGTGCTATCTTCTACCGATACTGAGCGAATATCACAAGCTGTATCCTGATGTCAGAATCAAAATTCTGAACGTATCCACTCCGCAGGCTCTCAAAATGGCGGAAAACAGACTTGTAGATATTGCAATCGTAACTATGCCTATGGACAAGAGCGATAAACTCGACTGTGTAACGCTGTCATCGTTTCGCGAGGTGCCTGTCTGCAGTAAGGACTTTAACATCAAAGACGAAATCAGTATAGCTGAGCTCTGTGACTACCCGATTATTTCGCTCACATCGAAAACTTCTACTTTTGACTTTTATGTTGAACAGTTCTTAAAACACAACTGCTCTTTTTCTCCAGAAATCGAAGCGGCAACAGCCGACCAGATTGTACCACTAGTCAAACACGGACTCGGGGTAGGCTTTGTGCCACAGCAATTCGTTGAAGGCGAAAGCGACATCCGCGTGCTGTCACTAAAAGAGGAACTTCCGACAAGAGGAATCGCTCTGGTTAAGAAAAAAGGCTCTTCCCTACCTCTTCCGGCACGTGAACTCGTAAAACTTCTGAAAGCATAAAGATAAACCAAAAACTATAAAAATAAAGCGTTGCATTCTGAGCCTTAGCTCTTGTGCAACGCTTTTTCTCTACAAAAAACAGCGACAGTGTTTCCACTGTCGCTGTAATAAATATCACTATTTAAATATATCGAATTAGAGTTCAGGACCAGCTGCAACAAGTGCTTTACCAGCATCGTTACCTGTGTACTTCTCAAAGTTCTTAACGAAACGTGAAGCGAGATCTTTAGCCTTCTCATCCCACTGAGCAGCATCTTCGTATGTGTCGCGTGGATCGAGGATTGCAGGATCAACGCCTGGGAGTGATGTTGGAACTTCGAGGTTGAAGTAAGGGATTGACTTTGTCTCAGCCTTTAAGATAGAACCATCGAGGATAGCGTCGATGATACCACGTGTATCCTTGATAGAGATACGCTTGCCTGTACCATTCCAGCCTGTGTTTACGAGGTAAGCCTTAGCGCCAACCTTTTCCATCTTCTTAACAAGCTCTTCAGCATACTTTGTTGGGTGAAGCTCTAAGAAAGCCTGACCGAAACAAGCTGAGAATGTAGGAGTTGGCTCTGTGATGCCACGCTCTGTACCAGCGAGCTTTGATGTGAAGCCTGAGAGGAAGTAGTACTGAGCCTGCTCAGGTGTAAGAATTGAAACTGGAGGAAGAACGCCGAAAGCATCTGCTGAAAGGAAGATAACATCCTTAGCGTCTGGAGCTGCAGAAACAGGGCGAACGATCTTCTCGATGTGGTCGATTGGGTAAGATACACGAGTGTTCTCTGTAACTGATCCGTCGTTGAAATCACATACGCCGTTCTCATCAACTGTAACGTTCTCAAGAAGAGCGTTGCGCTTGATAGCAGCGTAGATGTCAGGCTCTGACTCTTTGTCGAGGTTGATAACCTTAGCGTAGCAACCGCCTTCGAAGTTGAAGACACCCTTGTCGTCCCAGCCGTGCTCGTCGTCACCGATGAGAAGTCTCTTAGGGTCTGTAGAAAGAGTTGTCTTACCTGTACCAGAAAGACCGAAGAATACAGCTGTGTTCTCTCCGTTCATATCTGTGTTAGCTGAGCAGTGCATTGAAGCGATGCCCTTTAATGGGAGATAGTAGTTCATCATAGAGAACATACCTTTTTTCATCTCTCCGCCGTACCATGTGTTAAGGATAACCTGCTCACGTGAAGTGATGTTGAATACAGAAGCTGTCTCTGAGTTGAGGCCGAGCTCCTTGAAGTTTTCAACCTTAGCCTTAGAAGCGTTATAGCAAACAA